>JAUVIG010000378.1 GCA_030592825.1 Chlorobiota bacterium
ACCTGTATTATTCATAAAATCTACTGTTTACTGAGCAATTCTAAATCTTGCAATTTTCGTCCTAATATATCATCAGCATCATCAAGAACAACTTTTCAAAAAAAGCATTTTTAAAAATAAGCAGAATATACGGAGAAGAAATTTCATCTTTCGCATTAAATAAAGGGGAAACAACAGAAATAAAAATTTAAAAATATCAAAATTCAAAAATAATCTGCTTATAAAAGTTTGCTTCCTTTTTTTTATATAATTTTTTTTTGTAATTTAGTGTGATAAAAGTGAATACAAATCAATTGTTAATAATTATTACTTAATAAATGAAATACTGCTTATTTATATTGTCTTTTTTTATATTTTTTTCTTATTCTACATTTTCACAGAATTCACAAAATAATTTATCTTCTGAAAAAAGTCTTATTCAATTTAATATTGATAATTGGAATAAAGAAAAAGGACTTCCGACAAATTCGTTAATTGATATTTGCCAAACTGATGACGGATATATATGGATATCAAGCTATAGCGGATTAATTAGGTTTAATGGTGTTAAATTTAAGGTTTTTGATAAAACAAATACAACTGTATTTAAAGAAAACGGTATAGGTGATTTAACAACTGATAAAGAAGGAACATTATGGATGACAACTCAAAGCAGCGGTTTAATTTCATATAAAGACGGTAAATTTAAATCTTTCGGTACCGATCAAAATTTTGACAATCTTTCCACAGTTATTTTTATTGATTCTAAAGATCAAATATGGTCTTCTTCCAACGAAGGAGAATGGTTTGTTTTTGATAAAAATTCATTTAAATCACTAAAATATTCATCATCTTTCAATAATATTAATCTGCAAGATATATCTGAAACTAAAGACGGAATACTTTGGTTTGCTACAGCCGGTAAAGGGCTTTTTAAACTTGAACACAATAAATTTATAACTTATACTACAGAAGAAGGATTGATAAGCAATTGGATAAGGACCCTATATATTGATGATAATGATTTAATTTGGTTAGGAACTGATAAAGGTTTATGTACTTTTAACGGGGAAAAATTTGAGATTATTCCGGAATTAAGCGGATATACCATAAACAGGATTACTACTGATAATTCGGGTAATTATTGGTTTGCAACTACAGAAGGATTGTTCAGAAAAAACAATAATACAAATATTTATGAATACCTGTCAACATCAAACGGGCTGTATAACAATTATATTAACAATTTTTTGATTGATCGTGAAAATATTTTATGGCTAATAAATTATAAATCAGGATTATCAAGAATTAAAAACAGCAAATTTATTTCCTATACGAAAAGAAAAGGAATGTCGGGTAAAATAGTAAACTCCGTTTGTGAATATGCCCCCGATTCATATTTAACAGCATTTGACAACGGATATATTAATAAAATTGAAAACGGAATAATATATGAATTCAAAACTAAAACTTCTTTAGCAGGCATGAGAATTCGTCATATTTTAAAGGACAGTAAAAATAATTTATGGATCAGTACATATTCCGGTTTATTAAATATTTCATCTGATAATAAAGAAAAATGGTATCTGGAAGAAACCGGATTTCCGGGGAAATATATAAGGCTGGCTTTTGAAGACAGCAAGAATAATATATGGATAGGAACCAGAAACAACGGCTTGATTAAAATTAATAAAGATAAAACTTATAAGGTTTTTAATAAATCTAAAGGTCTAAGTGCAAACCTAATAATGTCTGCAGATGAAGATCAATCGGGAAATATTATTGTGGGAACAAGTAAAGGCGGAATAAATATAATTTCAAATGATAAAATAGTCAAAAAATATTCAAAAGATGACGGCCTGACCGGTGATATTATTTTCAGTACATATATTGATCTCACCGGAAATATTTGGATTGCAACTAACGGCGGTCTTAATTGTTTAAAAAACGGAAAACTTTTGAGCTTTAATATACTTCATTCTACTCCTTATGATATTGTTGAAGATAATAACGGAAATTTCTGGATAGCCTCCGGGAAAGGCATAATATATGTCAATAAGCAACATTTACTAAATTATAAATCAGGAAAAATTGATACTTTTATTTGTAAACTATATGATAAGCATGACGGAATAATACAATCCGAGTGTACTTCTACAGCAATGTCATTAAAAGGCAGTGACGGAACTTTATGGTTCCCGACCATAAACGGAATTACAATGATCAATCCAAATAATCTTATCTTGAATGATTATATTCCTCCTGTTTATATTGAAGAATTATTAGTTAATAATTCACCCGTTAATATTAATGAAAGCATCATAATAAAGCCGGGTAAAAACAGATTTACATTTAACTATACAGCTTTAAGCTATCATGAACCCCAAAGTATTTTGTTTAAATATAAACTTGAGGGATTTGAAGATGAATGGAGTGAAGCTGATTCAAAAAGATCTATCTCATATACAAATTTACATCACGGAGATTATATTTTTAAAGTTATTGCATGTAATAATGACGGATTATGGAATATGGAAGGAGCCCAAATTACTTTTATTGTAAAACCTCATTTTTATGAAACAATTTTATTTTATTTTATTGTAGGTATATTTACATTGTTTATTATCTATTTTATATACAGAATCAGAGTGCGGAATTTAAAAAAAGAGCAAAAAAAATTAGAAGAGATTGTTAATGAAAGAACTTTGGAAATAAGAGAGAAAAATAAAGAAATATCTCGTCAAAATGCTGAATTGTATCGCTATCAAGAACATTTGGAAGACATGATAAAAGAACGGACTAATGATCTTGAGATTGAAAAGCTGAATGCTGAAAAAGCAGATCAACTCAAAACGTCTTTTCTTGAAAACTTATCGCACGAAATCAGAACTCCTTTAAATGCTATAGTGGGATTTTCTGCATTATTAGAAAATGAAGAAAACATATCAAAAAATGCAATAGAAAGTATAACGAATATAAATTCAGGCAGTAGCTCTCTTATAAGAATTGTAGATTCTATTATGCAGGCATCAAGAATTCAACTTGGTGATATTCAATTATATGAATCAGAATTTTCGATTTATAATCTAATTAAAGAAATATATTATGAATTCAAAACTTCAGTAATCTTTCAAAAAAAGGATAATGTTTTATTGAAACATAATGCAGAGAGTGTAAAAGATATTTTAATTACTTGTGATAACGAAAGGTTGTATACTGTTTTATATAATTTAATTGAAAATGCTCTTAAATATACAGAGAAAGGATTTGTTGAATTCGGAGTAAATGTTGAGAAAGAAAATCTTTTACAATTTTATGTAAAAGATACAGGAATAGGAATTGCCCAAAAAGACCTTAATTATATTTTTGATAAATTCAGAAAAGTAGAAAATGATAAATCTATTTTATACAGGGGATTAGGACTTGGACTGAATATATCAAAAAATCTGGTAAAAATTCTAAACGGAAAAATAAGAGTTGAATCTGACCCGGGCAAAGGATCTGTTTTTTATTTCAGCATACCTATAAAAAAGAAAAAAAAGTTTGCAACATCTGAAGAAAATACACACTCAATTGATTTTGTTAATCTTAATATATCCGGTAAAAAGATATTAATAGCAGAAGATGAAAAACTAAACCTCCTTTTTCTCGAAACTTTCCTTCGTAATTCAGGTGCTGAAATATTAACAGCAGAGAACGGCCTTGAAGCTGTAGATAAATTTAAACAAAATAATGATATAGATTTAATCCTTATGGACATTAAAATGCCGAATATTGACGGCATTGAAGCTACAAAACAAATCCGTAAATTGTTTAAAGATAATAAAGTAAAGATAATTGCTCAAACTGCATATACAATAGATTATCAAAAAATGAAAATCCTAAACTCCGGCTTTGACGATTATATTGAAAAACCAATTGATGTATATATGATGATGCATGTAATTAATAAACATTTAAAAATAATATAAACAGGTTAATATATTTGTTTTATCATTCTGTCATCAACACTTGATTTCTTAATATTAAAATTGTAAATTGCCTTAATATTTATAAACCAAATTATTATTTTATGAGAAAACTGTTATTAATTACCGGCATCTTAGGCTGCGTATTATTTAATTCGTATGCTGTAGAAAAAACACATGTTTATACTGAAGAAAGTAATTCAATTGTTTTATCAGATCAACAAAATCAAAACTCTGATATTAAA
>JAUVIG010000440.1 GCA_030592825.1 Chlorobiota bacterium
GGCTTCAATTATTTTACATGCAAATATTTGTAAAATATTAATTTGATAAGATTAAAAAATTATGATAAAAATTACTTTCCCCGATAAAAGTGTAAAAGAGTTTGAAAGCGGAATTACCGGCTTTGAGATTGCAAAAGGAATAAGCAGTCGTTTGGCAAAAGAAGCTCTGTCAGTAGGAGTTAACGGTGAAATATATGACCTTCTTCGTCCTATTACCACAAATGCAAAAATTGCAGTTTATAAGTGGGAAGATAAACAAGGGAAAGATACTTTCTGGCATTCTTCTGCACATTTAATGGCCGAAGCTATTGAATCTTTCTGGCCCGGTGTTAAATTATGGGTTGGACCTTCGGTAGACAGCGGATTTTATTATGATGTAGATTTTCCGGAAGGAATGGCAATAACTGAAAAAGATTTTCCCAAGATAGAGAAAAAAATGCTTGAATTAGCCCAAAAAAAGAATCAATATATAAGGAGTGAAGTTGCAAAAGAAGAAGCTTTGAAGCATTATACCGAAAAAGGAGACGAATTTAAAGTTGATTTGATTAACGGCTTGGAAGACGGAACTATCACTTTCTATACTCAAGGAGATTTTACGGATCTTTGCAAAGGCCCGCATTTACTTGATACAGGATATATTAAAGCAATTAAATTAATGAGTATTGCCGGTGCATATTGGAAAGGAGATGAAAATAATAAACAATTAACCAGAGTTTACGGAATAACATTTCCTAAAAAGAAATTATTAGATGAATATCTTGTGATGTTGGAAGAAGCAAAAAAACGAGATCATCGAAAGATCGGAAAGGAACTGGAATTATTTACGTTCTCAAGCAGAGTAGGATTGGGGCTTCCGTTATGGTTACCTAAAGGAGCAAAATTAAAGGAGCGTTTAGAAAATTTTTTAAAAAAAGTTCAAATAGAATACGGTTACGAACCGGTAATTACACCACATATTGGACTTAAAGAACTTTGGGAAATTTCGGGACATTATGCAAAATACGGAAAAGATTCTTTTCAATCTATTAAAACTCCTGCTGAAGGCGAAGAATTTTTATTAAAACCGATGAATTGTCCGCATCATTGCGAAATCTATAAATGTAAACCGCATTCATACAGAGATTTGCCGATTCGTTATGCAGAATTCGGTACCGTATACCGATATGAACAAAGCGGTGAATTACACGGATTAACCAGAGTAAGAGGATTTACGCAAGATGATGCACATATATTTTGTCGACCTGATCAATTAAAAGAAGAGTTTATCAAAGTTATTGATATTGTACTTTATATTTTTAAAACTTTAGACTTTGAGAATTTTACGACTCAAATTTCATTGAGAGATAAAGAAGATAAAGAGAAATATATCGGAAGTGACGAAAACTGGGAAAAATCAGAACAAGCCATTATTGAAGTATGTGAAGAAAAAGGTTTAAAAACAACTGTAGAAATAGGAGAAGCTGCCTTTTACGGTCCAAAATTAGACTTTATGGTAAAAGATGCTCTCGGAAGAAGTTGGCAACTCGGAACAATTCAAGTGGATTATAATTTACCTGAACGTTTTGAGTTGGAATACACCGGAAGTGATAATGAAAAGCACAGGCCGGTAATGATCCACAGAGCACCTTTTGGTTCAATGGAACGCTTTATTGCCGTTTTAACAGAACATACAGCAGGTAAATTCCCGCTTTGGCTAACTTCCGAGCAGGCGGTTATTCTTCCGATTAGTGAAAGATTTAATGATTATGCAAAAGAAGTGATGAATAAATTGAAACTTACTGATGTTAGAGTTACTGTTGATGACAGAAATGAAAAGATCGGTAAGAAGATCAGAGACAATGAAGTAAAGAGAATTCCGTTTATGTTGATTGTAGGTGAAAAAGAAGTGGAAGGTAATACTTTATCTGTCAGAAAACAAGGAGAAGGCGATATTGGAACTATGACAATTGATGAATTTTCTAATTTTATTAATAACAGAGTTGCAGAAGAATTAAAATAAATTATATCTTTGCAATTTAAATTTTTTACTAAAACAATAGGAGGATTTACAATCAGAAAAAAAAGAACATATACTAAAAGAAAAGACAATTTAAAATATAAGTTTAAAACCGGCAAATATATTAGGGCAAGAACTGTTAGACTTGTTGGTGACAATGTTGAAACCGGTATTTATTCTTTGGATGAAGCATTGGCTATTGCAGAAGAGCAAGATCTGGCACTCGTAGAAATTTCTCCGAATGCTAATCCTCCGGTTTGTAAAGTCATTGATTTTCAAAAATTTATTTTTGAACAAAAGAAAAAACAGAAAGAGTTAAAGTCAAAACAACAAAAAGTTGTTATAAAAGAGATTAGATTCGGACCTAATATTGATGAACCTGATTTTAATTTTAAACTGAATCATGCACAAAAGTTTTTGGAAAGCGGTGCAAAAGTGAAAGTTTTTGTATTCTTTAAAGGAAGAACAATTGTGTATAAAGATCAAGGTAAAATAAAGTTATTAGAATTTGCACAAGCACTTGAAGAGTTTGGTAAAGTTGAAGCAATGCCTAAATTGGAAGGAAAGAAAATGACTATGTTCATTACCCCTGTTAAAAAATAATCAAATCAATAAATATAATAATTAATAATTAAAAAAAGAGAAAGTTATGCCTAAAATGAAAACAAAAGGCGGAGCGAAGAAAAGATTCAGAATTACCGGAACCGGTAAAATTAAACGAAAACATGCTTTTAAAAGTCATATTTTGACTAAAAAATCTAAAAAGCGAAAAAGAAACTTGGGTTACGATGCTATCGTCTGTAAAGCTGACGAGAAAAACGTAAAACGACTTCTCGCTATGAAATGAGCCTTAATAATTTGTTAGTTATTTACTAATACTTTAAATAGGCGAATTCCATCTGACCTTTAAAATTATTTAAAAAAATCAGATGAAATAATAAGCAAATTTGGTTTGAAAACCCGGACGGAATGTTTTTAAGAGTCTTTTGACCACATCCGCTAAAATTAAACAAGTATTAACCTGAATACAGGCTTAAAGCGTCGAAAAGACCGCCGGTGTTCAAAAAAATTAAAAAGTATGCCACGATCAACAAACAAAGTAGCATCAAGAGCAAAAAGAAAAAAAGTCCTAAAACAAACTAAAGGTTACTTCGGAAGAAGGAAAAATGTTTGGACTGTTGCGAAAAATGCATACGAAAAAGGTTTGCAATATGCTTACCGAGACAGAAAAACTAAAAAAAGAAATTTCAGAGCATTATGGATTCAAAGAATCAATGCCGCTGTAAGACAATATGATATGTCTTATTCTGAATTTATGGGTAAGATCCATAAAAAAGGAATTGAATTGAACCGAAAAGTGCTGGCTGACTTAGCCATGAATCATCCGGAAGCTTTTAAAGCTATTGTTGATTCAGTAAAATAATTGAGATTTCTTAATGATATAAGCCCGATTGTTTCGGGCTTTTTTTTTGAATTTTTATAAAATTTTTTTAGAATAGGAATGTTATCAATATGTGTGAAGAAACCAAAATAATATTGAATAAAGAAAATATTGAACAGGAAATTGTTGAATATTTAGGAAAATTAAAAAAA
>JAUVIG010000555.1 GCA_030592825.1 Chlorobiota bacterium
AGTTAATGAAATTGAGAAAAACGAATACAACTTAAATATTCCGAGATATATCGACAGCCAAGAAACGGAAGACATACAGGATATACATGCTCATTTAAACGGTGGCATCCCAAATGCAGATATTGATGCTTTAAGTAAATTCTGGAAACAATTTCCGAGTTTGAAAAGTGCTTTATTTAAAACCGATAAAAAAAGCAAATACTCTGAATTAAAAGTTCAAACGGATATGATAAAAGATGCCATTTTTGAGCATCCTGAATTTAAAACATTCATTAAAGATTATGATACAATTTTTGAGAAATGGAAAAATGAAAGTGCAAAATATTTGAAAGTTATTGATAAAGGAAACAAACCGAAAGAATTAATTCAAATACTTTCCGAAAACATTCTGAAAAAGCATTCCGGTATCGCATTAGTTGATAAATATGATATGTTTCAACATTTAATGACTTATTGGAATGAAAGTATGCAAGATGATTGTTATTTGATATCGCATGATGGTTGGAAAGCTGAAGCTTACCGAATAATTGCTGAAAATAAAGCAAAAAAACAAATTGATAAAGGTTGGACTTGCGATCTTGTGCCGAAATATTTAGTAGTTACCCGTTATTTCTCTGCGGAAAAACAAGACATTTCCGACTTGGAAACGGAAAAAGAAAGCTTGGCGGATGAACTTGTCGAAGTCGAAGAAGAACACAGCGGAGAAGACGGATATTTTGCCGAATTAGAAAAGATTAATAAAAATGAAGTAACAAAACGCTTAAAACTTGTAAAAATTGAGAATGATAATTTGGCAATAGCTGCGGAACCGGAAGTAACATACGGAGATAAAAAGCCGGATGAAAAAGAAATATTGCAACAATATCTTGATTTAACAAAACAATCGGCAGACTATAACAAGAAAATTAAAGATGCAGAAAAAGACTTGGATGATAAACTTTATGAAAAATATCCTGAACTAACAGAAAAGGAAGTTAAAACATTGGTGCTTGATGATAAATGGATGCAAAACATAGAAACAAGCATTAAAAATGAAATAGAGCATATAAGCCAACGATTAACAAACAGAATTAAAGAACTTTCGGAACGATATGATACACCCTTGCATGAAATAGAAAAAGAAGTATCAGAATTTGAACTTACAGTTAAAAAGCATTTAAAGAAAATGGGCTTATAAAATAATTTATGTCGCAAATATTTACTATATTTGCGACTAATATATGCAAATTATATGAGTGATAGTATTGAAATAAAGATGCTTAACAAAATAAAAAAAGCCAAGAGGGGCACGCTGTTTTTTACAGACAGTTTTGCAGCAACAGGTAATACAAAAGCCGTTAGTAAGGCATTGGAACGATTGGTTAAATCGAAAGAGATTTACAGAGTTGCAAGAGGGATGTATGTAAGACCGAAAAATGATAAATATATCGGAATTGTTTTACCCGGAATTGATGAGATTGCAATTGCAATTGCAAAAAGAGACAAAGCACGTATTATTCCTACCGGAAGTTATGCAATGTATAAATTGGGGCTTACAACACAAGTGCCGATGAATATTGTATATTATACAGATGCATCTGCACGTAAAATAAAAATCGGCAAACAAAGCGTTACCTTTAAAAAAGCAAGTGCAAAACACCTTGCGTATATCGGGAATATCAGTAAATTGGCTGTTCAAGCATTGCGAAGTATAGGCAAAGACATGCTTACAGATGAAGAACTGAAAAAGATAAAAGAATTGCTGAAAAATGAAAAACCTTATCACTTACAACATGATTTGAATTTAGCACCCTATTGTATAAGAAAACTGTTTAAATCATAAATCAAATGAATAAACCGAAACATTTAAAAGAGTGGTTACAATTGCCTGATGATACGAAACGTAACATATATATTGAAACAGGCAAAAAAGTGGGCTTGCCTGTCGTAGCTGTTGAAAAAGATTGGTGGGTGGTTAATACTTTGGCAATTGTTTTTTCTATGGAGTGTGCTTCCGAATTAGTTTTTAAAGGCGGAACATCTTTAAGCAAAGCATGGAAACAAGCATTAAAAATAAAATAGAGCATATAAGCCAACGATTAACAAACAGAATATGAGAACTTTCGGAACGATATGATACACCTTTGCATGAAATAGAAAAAGAAGTAAAGGAATTAGAAATTACGGTAAAAAAACATTTAGAGAAAATGAATTTTTAGTTTGAAAATGAAAAAAACGAATAGGGAAACAGGCTGTTTCCCAAATTACTTTTTTTATTGAAGCTAAATTTTCCGATAAAACAAAATAAATGAACAAAGTTAAAAAAGGATATAAACAAACTGAAATCGGAATTATTCCGGAGGAGTGGGAGGTGAAAGAATTAGGTTCTTTCGCAAATGTAAGTTCAGGAGGCACCCCAAGTAGAGAGGTTTTATCATATTGGGATGGTTCTATTCCTTGGATTACTACATCACAGATTGATTTTAATATAATTAAAGATGCAAATGAATTTATTACCGAAGAAGGATTAAATAATTCAGCAGCTAAATTATTTAAGTCGGGAAATTTGTTAATGGCAATGTATGGACAGGGAAAAACGAGAGGAAAAGTTGCTATACTTGGTATTGACGCTACAACAAACCAAGCTTGTGCCGCAATTTTGCTGAACAAAAGCGTATTAAGAGAATATATTTTTTGTAATATTTCAGGGAGATATGATGAAATAAGAAACCTCAGTAATACTGGTGGTCAAGAAAATTTAAGTGGTGATTTAATAAAGAAAATCCAAATCCCACTCCCCCCACTCCCAGAACAAAA
>JAUVIG010000594.1 GCA_030592825.1 Chlorobiota bacterium
AGTAATACTGTAATACAATAATCTGCATTTCATTTAAAAACAAAGTTCAGTTTTAGGAATTTATCGGATCCCAAATAACGAGAATTAAAGCTCCTTTGTCAGATTTATAAGGACCTTGTTCATCTCCTTTTGCAAAAATTTGATATGCACCTTTTTTGTATATTTTTCCTCTACTTTCATATTCGCCGTCAAGAACAAAATGTTGTTCAACTGTAATATGAGAATTAGGAGCCATATAAAATCCGGCAGGTAATTTCAATAGAATGGTTTTTATACCGTTTTCATCTCTCAATACTTTTCGTAAAGTACCTTCAAAATATTCATCATATTTTTCCCATTTAAAATTGTCATACAAATTCATCATATTTTCCATAATAATTCCTCCTTTTGTTTAGTGAATAAAAATGGTTACAAAAATATAATTCAAGATTACTTTATAATTTCAAAAATATTTAAAAACTCTTCATCAATCTTGGCATCAACAATACCTTGTTCCGTCAGAATATCAAAATATGCTTTTACTTTTTCTTTTAATCGTTCTCCTTCAACATATTCAAAATTTACATTTTCTAAAAATAATTCAACTCTGTCAACAGGTTGTCTCATCATATCAAAAGACAGTTTTGCAGATTCGTGTCTGTTTTTATTTACCCAATTAATTGCTTTTTTCAATTCTTCTAACAAAACTTTGGTTATTTCAGGATTTTTTCTGACAAATTCACCTTTTAAAACAAGACCTGCATTGGGGAAACTTCCGAAACCGGGATTAATTTCATTCCAAATTTTATTGTAAGAAATTACAGATATTTCTTCACCTCTGTCTTGCATAATTTTCATTGCATAACTCGCTTCGGGTTCTCTTAAAATTACTGTATCGGCATTACCTGTAACAAAATCTGCATAAATTTTTTCAGGCCTTCCGAAAGGTGTTCCGTAAACAAATTTATAATCATCAACATTTAAACCGCTTGCTTTAATCAGATATTTAGTAATTTTTGCAGGAGGTGCTTCTTCAAATAACGGTGTGTGAATTTCTTTGCCTTTAATATCTTCTAAACCCTTTGCTTGGTATCTTGTTAAAATAACAAAGTTATCCCAAACAAACATGGCAGGTATAATAACATCACTGTCTTTTAATTTTGCCGAAGTTATCAATGCTGAAAAGCTGATATCTGCTCTTCCGTTTACAATCCATGCGAGATGCTTTTCGGTTTCTTCCCAAACTTTAAGTTCTCTAATATTTATTGATTTTCTGATTTTTTCAGACTGTAACAATCTCATCATCACAGGATAAGCAACAGGCGTTGCAGACTGAATAACAACATCAACTTTACCGGAAACGTCATCTGAACTTCCGGATTTATCAGTTACTTTTTTATGGAAATATATCCAAACTTCTTGCGGTCCTACTTGCTCTGTGATATGTTCGTAACCCATTTCAGACAACATATTAATCATAGGAGTAGGTTCAAACCTTTGAATAAGTGTAAACCCACTGTCTTCTTCAATCTCATATGATTTTTTAATGATGATATCAAAAGGGTCAGTTTGCATCATTCTGACATCCATCACTTCAAAATCAGACTTTCTCTCTTCCCAAGGAATTTGCATTTCCTCTTTTTCAGGATTGAAAATAGAAACTCTATATTCACGATGTTTTTCCAAATTAAATTCAAAGCCTAAACCTTTGACTGTTTTAAGCAGTTCATTAGGTTTTTCAACTGACAAAATCACAATATTTTGTTGAGCTTTCAATTCAAAAATTTTACCGAATAATTCATCCATACTGTCTGAATTATAGATGTATCGTTCTGCACTTTCTTCCCAATTAAGTTCTGTTCCGTCAAGAATATCTTCATCTTTTTGAGATGAAATACACTCCGGCATATTCTTAATCAACTTTTCTTCAACACCCAAAAACCTGTTAACGGTATGTAAAATTTCACAAATCGAAACTCCCGTAACTTTTGCAGCATCTTTAAAACTTGCAAACTTTGCCAAAGTATTATATA
The DNA here is from genome assembly GCA_030592825.1 of Chlorobiota bacterium. GTDB lineage: Bacteria > Bacteroidota > Bacteroidia > Bacteroidales > JAADGE01 > JAADGE01. The sequence continues at coordinate 2,013 of JAUVIG010000594.1, forward strand.
CAACCGGGTTTTGCATGCGTTTGAATTTTGGAGACAAATCAATTAAAATCTGTTTTAAATCCGGATGCTCATCCAAAACTTCTTTGACAATCGACTTTGCAAGTACCGGTTCAATACCGGAAACTTGAACTTCCATAACTGAAATTGCCTCAACCGGACAAACATTCATAGCTTCTTCGCTGTTTTTTTCCTCCTCTTTTGTTGAAGGTTGTTTTTTTAGATATGCCACATTTTGATTGTTCATATCAAAATTATTTTCTGCAACTTCTACACAGGCTCTGCAACCTATACATTCTTCCGACACTGTATATTTTTTCAGTTTCATATTTTTGTATTTATTTTTAATAATAATTAATAATTTAGGCAAAATTACTCATTATATCTATATATATAAATACCTATATGTTGGGATTTTTACTAATTATAATTTTTTTCGGAAGTTTTCAGTAATTTCTTAACATTTCG
>JAUVIG010000644.1 GCA_030592825.1 Chlorobiota bacterium
TATTGTATCTCTAAATGGTGCAGAGTTAGGATTATGCCATATTGCTATAATTGCATTTTCATCATCTTTTTTTGATATATCATATATTATAGAGTTGCTGTTATCTGTACAATATTGAGTTTGCGGAATAGATTGAATATCAGTTAAAGCATGTGTCGTTTCGTCATAAATTCTGTATCTTAATTCTTGTTCATTCAGATTTGAAGTTTCTTCATTAAAAATAATCATTGCTTTATTGTCTCCTATGCTTACCATATACGGATAAGTTGCACTTAAGTTATCTGAAGCAGCAGAGACAATAATATCACTCGACCAAGTGGTACCGTCGTAGTATTTCATATAAATTTCTTCATAATCTTCGTTTTCTCTGTTGTCGAAACCCCAAATTACTACAGGTAAATTATTATCTGTTGAATAAATATCATGATGAGCATGAAAAGACACACTGCCGCCTGCTTCGGAAATTTCTACACCGTCACTCCACTGGTCTTCAGAGGCATCATAAAAAGAATATCCGATAAAATTTCTATAGTTTTCAAAAGCCCAAACATTATACATTGAATGAATATCTCCGTTTGGAGAAACTGCAACTGCCGGGAAATGATTATTCCTTGTACCAATATCTCCTCCCTTATCAATATATATTGGTTCTGTCCAATCTCCGCCAGGTTCTTTTTTTCTGAACATTATTTTTTGTAAATCTGTTCCTTCGTGATTATCATTATAAACAACATATAATGTTCTGTCAGCTCCCACATCTATACGAGGATCCCAAGAGTCAGCGTTTTGATTATCCGAAATATTATAATCATCATTGTTCCAAATAATTGATAAATTGCGCATAAAATCATTGTTTAACTTATTTTTATCAATAATTTCCGAAATCTTTTTTTCTGTATCAGAATAATACATTTTTCCGTCATTATCAGTAATAATTTTTCCGGAACTTTCTGATTGTGAGAAAGATATTGATATTGACAAAAACAATATGGCGATTAATAAAATTTTTTGTATCATTTTTTGTTATTTTTAATAATTAAACCTTTCAACAGAAACAAAAATACACAATTCAAGCACTAAACAAAAAAAAAGACAAAAAAAGAGAGCAATGCTCCCTTTGTAATAAAAGATAAAAATAACAACCATAGCAAAAAAGTACGGTACACGGACTAAATGCTTGAATTACTTAGAAAAACTACGTTGGGAAAAACTGTAAAATGCCCTTATTGTGGTTCGGAAAAGAATCATTGCTATAAAAACCGGAAAAACAGGCATAAGTGCTATGATTGTAAAAGGTCATTCAGCGTACTTATTGATACAATTTTTGAAGACACATGTTTACCATTATCAAATTGGTTTATTGCAATCGGTTTAATGCTTAACAGAAAATCCGGTATTGCTTCAAAAGAAATTCAGCGTAATATCGGCGTAACCTATAAAATAAAAGAGGCCGGGGAACAAAAAAGATTTCCGTTGCCGGAATGGTCGAACGCAAAGGCAAAGTAAAAACAAAAGTTATTGAGAAACTTACCAAACGAAACCTATTAGCCTTTCTTAAAAAGACAGTTGATACAGACGATTCTTTATTAATGACCGATGGGTTCCGGCCTTATAAAGAGTTTGATAAGCACAATGCCTTATCGCATGAGAAAGATAACCTTGTTTTTTATGCTTTGAAAAACTTTTTAATAAACTTGAAAACTTAAAAAATATCTATCACATTTAATAAATAATCATCTTCAAACCAACTATGAGTAAAATTCGTTTTAATTTATCTGTTTTTTTTATCTTTGTTTCGCAGCATAATTATGTGTTTTGGATGACACTGCTAAAATACTAATAATTAATATTTTAAGCAAATAAGTATGCTGCTTTTTTATTCTTTTTATATCTGA
>JAUVIG010000404.1 GCA_030592825.1 Chlorobiota bacterium
ACGATTCAGAATTGCATTATCTCTGAAGCCCTGCACAACCCGCTTCATCCCAAAGGGCCTCATTCGAGAGGTCTTCTCGTGTTTGCACAGAGATCGGAACAAGGGCAGAATGTATGTGTTACAGGAAATCTGTTTGCGCACAATATGGCACGTAATCCATCCGTAAATGCCGGTGCAAAAGCGGTAGTTTCCAACAATCTGATATACAACGTAAATGTCCAGATAAAGTGCGATGATGCCGGCAAGTGGAAAGCGTTTATTACGGTCGAAAAAAACGTTATAAAGGGTGTTGACCGATACCCGACAGCCAGAGCTTTAATTCTTGAGTCGCGACTCTATTTCGGACCCGACAACTTGCTTAATGGTGAGAGCTTTGGCCCTGATATATGGTCAAATATGCATATGCCTTTCGGCATTGTGCCTGAAGTGTGCAGGGCGAGCGTCCCCCCTATCACAGTACCCGGATTGACGCTAAGACCGGCTGAAGAAGTTGAAGAGTGGGTGCTTTCCAATGCGGGTGCACGACCCTTGGATCGCGACCCGGTTGATATACGTGTGATCAATGATGTTCGTAACGGCACCGGCGAGATTATCGTAAGCCAGGATGATATCGGCGGTTGGCCTGATCTCGCAGAAAACACACGCATTCTCACAATCCCGACAAACCCACATGAAATACAACCAAGCGGCTATACAAAATTAGAAGAATGGTTGCATGGGTATTTGGCAGAAGTGGAAGATGAAACAACAGCCCCCACCTCGGATGATTTTACCTTACAACAAAACTATCCCAACCCTTTCAACCTTTCAACCACTATTGAATATACTGTGGCAGAACCTTGTGATATTCAAATAAAAATATATAATCTGTATGGCCGGGAAGTATATGTATTAGTAAATGAGTACAAACCTGCCGGCAAATTCAGCGTTACTTGGGACGGAAAAAATGCTGAAGGTAGCGAATTTGCTAACGGGATTTATTTTTACAAACTCACGGCAGGTAAGCAGTCTTTTTCTAAAAAGATGTTATATATACAATCGAAATAGAGTACAAGGAGCACAAAGCGTAAAATTTATTACAAAATATTATCAGTTTTAAAAAGAAATAATAATTATGAAAACAATTACATTTTTAAAACCAATCAAAACTATTGCAAGCAAGACAATTTTTTCTGCTGTGCTTATATTTTTATTTATCAGTATGTTTGAAAAAGAAGCTGTGTCACAGACAATATTTTTTCAGGAATTATTTGAAGACACAGATTTTAACTCAAGAGGCTGGTATGATAATACAAACCTGCAACTGTCAAGTACAGAGCATATTCCGGGAAGCAGCAGTTCAGTTGAATTTCATTTCAACCTTGGAGAAACTACTCCGACATCAGGAGGCGCTATAAGACATAAATTCACAGACACAGATGAAATATATGTTAGCTATTGGGTTAAATACAGTTCAAACTGGGAAGGGTCAAACATGTCTTATCATCCGCATGAGTTTTTAATAATGACAAATGAAAATGGTGATTGGGACGGTCCTGCCTACACTCACTTGACAGCATATATTGAACAAAATGAAGGAGAACCCTTACTTTCTATACAAGATGGTCAAAATATTGATGAATCAAATATTGGTGTGGATTTAACGGAAATCACAGAAAACAGAGCAGTCGCAGGGTGCAACGGTGACAGCGACGGTTACGGTAACGGCAGTTGTTATCTGTCCGGTTCTGTCCACCGGAACGGAAAACAATGGAGAGCAGGCAATATCTATTTTCAAGATACACCGGGCTTATATTATAAAAATGACTGGCATTTTATTGAAGCTTATTTTAAATTAAACAGCATTTCAGGCGGAATTGGAATTGCAGACGGCATAATGAAATATTGGTATGACGACATTCTGATAATCAACCATACTGATGTTATGATAAGAACCGGATTTCACCCGAATATAAAGTTTAACCAATTCATGATTGCTCCGTGGATAGGTGACGGTTCTCCGATTGCACAAACGTTTTGGGTTGATAATCTGACTGTTGCTGATTACAGAGTTGGCGATATTTCCGGAATCACACATCCCGAACAATCCAACCCTAATAATTTTGTACTGCAACAAAATTATCCTAACCCTTTTAACACACAAACAACAATCAGTTATCAATTACCGGTTAAAGCACATACAACTCTCAAAATTTACAATACAATCGGACGGGAAATACGAACATTCGTAAATGAAAATCAACCTGCAGGCAGGCATTCAATAATTTGGGACGGAACAAATTCAACAGGAGAACCGCTCAATTCCGGAATATATTTTTGCATATTAAATATTGATAATAAACAGGTATCAACAAAAAGAATAGTGTTGTTGAAATAAAATAATTCAAATGAATGATATTTGATAATAAAATTATAACTTGCATGTATTTAACCACTAAAATAAAAGAATATGAAAATCTTTCTTTCAATAGTATTACTTATATCTTTCTCTCAAATAAGTAATTCACAGGAATTAAAACGAAGAGCATATCTTGGGGTTTACGGAACAGAAATTACTGATTCTGTTGCCGGTATTTATAAAATCAAATCAGGAATTAATATTGACAGTTTGAAAAATATCAGCCTTACGAAGAAGCATAAATTAAAACCTGCCGATATTATAGTAAGTATCAACGGTAATGATGTAAAAACTTTGCAGGATTTAAGCCGGCAAGTTTCATTAAGCAGGGAGGGCAATAAGGTCAATTTTAAAATTATCCGAAAAGGAAAAGTGAAAAAAATTTCAGGAATATTTCCGGCATTTCCTTATGAAAAATCTGAAACACATGAGATTATATATGATAAATTTGAATTTGACAACGGATATATACGAGTAATTATTGATAAACCTAAAGGGCAGGGTAAATTTCCTTCAATTTTATTTATTCAGGGTTACACTTGTAGTTCTATAGACAATGTCGGCGACAAACATCCTTATATACAGTTAGTTAAAGGCTTATGCGATAAGGGCTATGTGGTTATGCGTATTGAAAAACCGGGGATTGGTGATTGCAGCAATGTTTCAGAATGTAACGATATTGGTTTTAAGACTGAAACAGAAGCTTTTTTAAAGGGCTTACAAAAATTAAAATCATATGATTTTGTTGATACGAGTAAAGTTTTTATTTGGGGGCATTCATTAGGCGGAATAGTTGCACCGATTATTGCAAACCGGGAAAAAGTTAAGGGCATAATTGTTTACGGAACAACCATAAAGCCATGGAGAGAATATCTTGTTGAGATGTTTCGAGTGCAAAACCCTATTATGGGTATTGACTTTGTTGAAAACGAAAACAACATGTTAGATTATTACAAAATTATTCACGCATTATTTATTGATAAAAAAGAACCCTCATTAATCGCAAAGGATACTGTTTTGTTAACTGTTTTTAAAGAGCTGATGTATTACGATGGTGAAGAAAGGATTTGGGGACGAAATTATAAAGCATTTGTTCAAATTGATGATTACAACTTAACAGAATATTGGAGTAAAACAGATGCCGATGTTCTTGTATTTTGGGCTGATGCAGATATTGAGGCTTTTTCAAGATATGACCATGAAACTATTGTAGATGTTGTAAACCGGTATCATCCCGGCAAAGGTAAGTTTATACATCTGAAAAACACTACACATGCTTTTGCAAAAGTAAAATCTATGCAGCACGGAATTGAAAACAGAACTTGGAAATACATGACTGAAAATTTTAACGAAGAAATTATTCATAAAACAGATGAATGGATAAAGAGGGTCATTAAATAAAGAAAAAGACGATAAAAAAAAAGATGTAACAAATAAAATTGTAATATTAAAATTGAGTCCACTCCGAAAAGTGTCGGTATGAATATCTTTGCAAAAAGGCAATAACATTATTAACTTATAATCAGCT
>JAUVIG010000606.1 GCA_030592825.1 Chlorobiota bacterium
CTTGAGGTCCTGTTCTGTCAAATCCGGGCATAATTACCTCCATTTTAATGATTAATAAAAAATAACAGTACAAAGATAACGAACATATGTTCATTATGCAAATTTAAAAATATGTTTTACAACAGTTATTAAATTTTTTCCTTTATAAATAATATCCGGTTTGCTTTAAAGTTGGCAGATGATTAATAAAAATTTCATTAAAAAAATTATTAATAACACATTTCAATCTCGTTTAGTACAATATATTGGTAAAAAACAATTTGTTTATCTTTCGTGCTGTAATGCTTGCTCTTTCAAATAAATTTTATGAAATTACAAAGATAGTGAACATATGTTTATTATTTAAATTATTTTACATTAAAAAAGATACTAATATTTTTCAAATGCCGGATAATTTGTAATTTTGAAATTCATTTAGATAAAATTTCATGAAAAATACAGACTCAAAAAGCCATTTAAGGGGGGAATCAATATATTTAGATGACATACCGGAAATACACGGAACCTTATACGGATTGGTATTTGATTCACCTGTTGCTCATGCAAAAAATATAAAAATCAACTATAAAAAAGCAGAAGCGCTTCCGGGTGTAATAAGAATTCTGACTTATAAAGACATACCCGGCGAAAATCAAATTGGTGCAATTATTCAAGATGAACCATTGTTTGCAGAAGATGAAGTCCACTTTATCGGGCAACCCATTGCATTAATTGTTGCAGAGTCTGAACGTATTGCAAGAGATGCAAAAAAGCTGATTGAAATAGAATTTGAAAAACTGCCTGTTATCACAGATCCTAAAATTGCAAAAGAAAAAGAACATTTTTTAATACCTCCGAGAACATTTAAATTAGGAAATATTGAAAAAGGAAGAAAACAATCCAAATATATTATAAAAGGTAATTCCGAAACCGGAGGTCAAGAACATCTTTACTTGGAAACTCAAGGATCGTATGCCATACCGAAAGAAACCGGTAGTATTACATTATATTCATCAACACAAGGGCCGACTACTGTTCAAAAAATCACATCTCAAGTTCTGGGCATTTCAATGAATAAAATTGAAGTTGATGTTAACAGACTGGGAGGAGCTTTTGGCGGTAAAGAAGACCAAGCCACTCCTTGGGCCGCAATGGTTACACTTGCTGTATTTATACTGAACAAACCTGTAAAAATAAGTTTGAGCAGGCATGATGATTTGCGAATGACCGGTAAACGACATCCTTATACTGCTGAATATACCATAGGTCTTTCAGAAAATCTTAAAATTCAATTTTTCGAAGTTGAATTTATACAGGACGGAGGTGCTTCTGCCGATTTATCTCCGGCAATTATGGAACGTACTTTGTTTCACGGAACAGGAAGTTACTTTGTTCCGAATACAAAAATAACAGCTTACAGTTGCAGAACAAATACTCCTCCTAATACTGCATTCAGAGGTTTTGGCGGTCCACAAGGAATCTTTGCTGTTGAAGCAGCTATACAACAAGCAGCAAATGAAATAAATGTAGTTGCTCATAAAATTCAGTTTGCAAACTTGCTGAAAGAAGGTGATGAATTTCCATACGGTCAAATTGCAATTCAAGCAGAGGCAATTAATTCATGGGAAACAGCAGATAAATTATTTTCAATTGAGAAACAATTTAATGCTGCAAAACAATTTAATGCAGAAAATAAAAATTTCAAAAAAGGAATTTCCGTTACACCTTTATGTTTCGGAATTTCATTTACGAATAAAGTAATGAATCAAGCACGTGCATTGGTTCATATCTATCAAGACGGCAGTGTAGGAATCAGTACGGGAGCAATTGAAATGGGACAAGGTGTAAATACAAAAATGAAGCAAGTTGCTGCACATGTTTTATCAATTTCTGTTGACAAAATTAAACTTGAAACAACAAACACAACAAGAGTTGCCAACACTTCTCCGACTGCTGCAAGTTCCGGAGCAGATTTAAACGGTAAAGCTGTTGAAATTGCAACATCAGACCTTTTAAAAAGGTTGAAACAAACTGCATCTGAAATGTTGAATACAAAAATTGAAAATATTCAACTTAAAAATGAATATGTATATCAAAATAAGAAGAAGACAAAAATTACTTGGAAAAAGCTTATAGAAAAAGCCTTTTTAAATCGCGTTAAATTATCAGAAAAAGGGCATTATGCTACACCTGAAATTTGGTATGATAAATCAAAAGAAAAAGGACATCCCTTTGCCTATCATGTTTACGGTACGGCTATTACTGTTGCAAAAGTTGACACCATAAGAGGCACATATGATATTGAATCTGTTGACATTGTTCATGATTTCGGAAAAAGTATGAATTTATTATTGGATAAAGGACAAATTGAGGGTGC
>JAUVIG010000497.1 GCA_030592825.1 Chlorobiota bacterium
ATATTATAAAAAATAAAAGTAATAAACTGTCATTTGATAATTCAACAAAGTCAAAAGGAATTTATTTTGTTGGAAATACAGACAGTCATAACAACAAAATACTTAAGAAATTTATTAAAGAATAAATAGTGAGTTTCATATCATAAACAAAAGTCGGTATTTTTCAAAATATCGACTTTTTTCATATCTTGCGGCACAATTATTAAAAAATGTTTAAAAAGATTGAAACAGATTGATGTAGATTGATGTAGATTGAAACAGATTGATGTAGATTGAAATAGATTGTTGTAGATTATGGTTTCAATCTCTAATCAATCTCTAATCAATCTGACTCAATCTTTCACCAATCAATTCGGTTATAAATTCATTTTTTAAAAAATTAAAAATTTGTTGTAAAAACAATGTTTCATAAAATAACAATATCTAAAATGAAAAAAATAACAGGTTCAGTTGCATTGATATTATTTGTTTCGCTGACAGTAATATCACAAAATAAAAAACTTAATGTTGAAGAGGCAGTTTTGGGCCGATGGAGACAATTCTATCCGGAACATTTATCGGGAGTACATGCATACGGTGAAAATGATTTCACACATGTGAAAGATTATAACGAAGTAATATTAATGAACAATTCAGGGAAAGATGTAAAAGTTCTTATTGACTTGAAACAAATTAATGAAGTTTTAAAAAGTGAAGGACTAAATGAACTAAAATACTTCCCTTATTGGAACTACAAATGGATCGATACAAAACAATTGGCATTTAATTCAGACGGGAATTATTATGTTTATAATATTGAAACAAATATTATTAACTTAAAAAGTATTATGCCGAATGGCTCAGAACATAACAGCCCGTGTGTTTCAAATGAAATGACTGCTTATACAATTAAAAATAATTTATATTTTGTTGATTCTAAAGGCAAAGAAGTTGCTGTTACTGAAGATGAAAACCCTGAAATTGTGAACGGGAATTCTTATACTCACAGGCAAGAATTCGGGATTGATAACGGAATATTTTGGTCTACGAAAGGAACTTATATTGCCTTTTACAGGAAAGATGAAACTATGGTAACTGATTATCCGCTTGTAGATATTACAACTCGTATTGCTGAACTTAAAAATACAAAATATCCTATGACAGGTGAAAAAAGTGAAGAAGTTACTCTCGGAATATATAATCTTTTAACAGGCAAAACTGTATTTGCAAAAGTAAATGATTTCACCTCCGAAAGATACTTAACAAGCATTACATGGGGACCCGAAGAAAAATACATTTATATAGGTGTTCTTAACAGAGGACAAGATCACTTAAAATTGAATAAATATGATGCCGCAACAGGTAAATTTATTAAAACACTATTTGAAGAAACTAATAAAAGATATGTTGAACCGGAGCATCAATTAATTTTTACTGACGGCTTAACAGATCAATTTATTTGGTACAGCGAAAGAGACGGTTACAATCATTTGTATCTTTACAATACCGAAGGAAAACTAATTAAGCAACTTACAAAAGGTAATTGGATCGTTTCAGATTTCTTGGGGTTTGATGCTAATTTAAAAAATTTCTATATTACTTCAACAAAAGAAAGCCCTGTAGAAAATCACTTGTACAAAGTAAACTTCATTACAGGTGATATAAAAAAGTTAACAAATGAGAAAGGTGTTCACAGTGTTGTACCGTCAAATTCAAAACAATATTTCTTTGATTCTTATTCAAATCAAAATGAACCTAATAACAACAGAATAATTGATAACAAAGGTAAAGTTGTAAAAGACATTTTGAAAGCAAAAAATCCTTTTGTTGATTATGAATTAGGTGATATGAAAACAGGAACATTGAAAGCTGCTGACGGAAAAACGGATTTATATTATCGCTTAATTACACCGCCGAATTTTGATCCGAGTAAAAAATATCCGGTTGTTGTGTATGTTTACGGCGGTCCGCATGCACAACTTGTTACAAATTCTTGGCTTGGCGGAGCAGGTTTGTGGATCTATTATATGGCTCAAGAAGGTTATATAATGTTTACTTTAGATAACAGAGGTTCTGCAAACAGAGGTTTTGAATTTGAGAGTATTATCCACAGACAATGCGGTCAAGAAGAAATGAAAGATCAAATGAAAGGTATTGATTTTCTTAAAAGCTTGCCATATGTTGATACTGAAAGAATAGGTGTTCACGGATGGAGTTACGGCGGATTTATGACAACATCATTAATGATAAATTTTCCGGAAATATTCAAAGTTGGAGTTGCAGGCGGGACAGTTACAGATTGGAAATATTATGAAGTTATGTACGGTGAACGCTATATGGATACTCCCGATGAAAACCCTGAAGGATTTGAAAAGACAAGTTTGTTAGACAAAGCAGACAAATTACAAGGACGCTTGATGATGATTCACGGTTATCAAGACCCTGTGGTTGTTCCTCAAAACAGTATTGATTTTATTCGATCATGTATAAAAGAAGGTACAGATATTGATTTTTTCCTTTATCCGGAATCGGAACATAATATGCGAGGGCATACTCGTGTACATTTAATGAAAAAAGTAACGAGATATTTTGATGATTATTTGAAATAAGCGGTTAATTCTACTTTACGAAGTAAAATAAAAGCCCAAAGGGCTTAAATCAATAACATAGGGCAACGCCCTATGACACAGGCAATAACTTGCTTCAAGCCCTGAAAGGGCGAAAATCCGGTTGATGCCGCCCTTTCAGGGCTTGTGTTTCTGATGTTCCTGTTTCACAGGGCGTTGCCCTATGCTATTGATTTCGCTCTTTCAGAGCTTTTTAACTTCGTAAAGTAGAATTAAAATATTATTTAAATTTGCGAGTTCGATTTTTAAGCATATTTGACCGTTTTAAACAGCACTCATTTGTAAATTAAGTATTAATTACATATATTTGTATAAACACAAAATTATGAGCAATATTGAAATGACAGCTGTATTTGAACCTTGTGAAGAAGGCGGATTTATTGCATATATTCAAGAAATACCGGGTATTAACACACAAGGAGAAACTATTGATGAAGCAAAGGAAAATCTAACTGAGGCAATAAACCTTATGTTTGAAGAAAGATTTGCAAAGATTTAGGAATTCCTGATATTTTAAAATGAAATTATGCTCACAAAAACTAATGTAATACAAACCTTATCAAAATTTCCTGATCAATTTTCAATAGACGATTTAGTTGACAAAATGATATTACTTGATAAAAT
>JAUVIG010000459.1 GCA_030592825.1 Chlorobiota bacterium
AAAAATTCAAAGTAAAAATTGCATTAATGTGAAAAAAATTATAAAAAATTAATTAATCCCTATAATTATCTTCATTAATTTTATTGGTTCAAGGCGGATATTTCATTTCCGCCTGCCTTTTTTCTGCATTCACCGATTTATATTTTTAAAAAATTAGTTATTCATATTTCTTTGTTTAGGAAAGAATCAATAAACAAATTAAAAAATTAAAACTATGAATAATTTAAAAATTTAAAATTCTCATGGCTTGAGAACAAAAAAATAATTTTTCAAGGTGCGACTTATACATAAAAATACGGTATATTAATAACCACGGATTTTCACGGTTATAATTTACCGTATTAAATAAATTCTCAAAATATTTATTATTTCATAAAAGTCAGATAATGTGAGTATTATCTGACTTTCCTTGTTTTGCCCATCTCTATTAGTACGGTACATTAACCTATTTAAGCCAATTATTGCATCTCGTGTTACACGTCAGACATTTGCAGCAAATGGTGCAAGCGGCTTTAAATAAGCGAATGGCAAAATACTTCGAAACATATTTGCGTGTTTAATAAATATAGCATATCTTTACCGCTACTATAATGTACCGTATTATGATAAAATTTTTAGACTTTTTTTTGCAACCCGTTTCTGTATCTCAAAAACAATATGAAGCTTTAAGAATGTATTATGTAGAAAAAAAAAAAGCTGCAGAAGTAGCTGAAAGATTTGGATATAAATATAGAGCATTCACTTCGCTTATAGCTGATTTTAAGAAAGATACAGAAAAAAACAATCTTACCGGTAAATTTTTTATTCAAAAGCATGCCGGCCGTCATCGAAATGAAGATGAAAATAAAATTAAAGATATTGCCGTTAAGTTGCGAAAAAAGAATTTTTCTATCGAAGATATTAAAATTAGTTTGGATGCTGTCGGTTATAAAGTATCTGAAAATTCCATTTACTTAATCCTTAAAAATGAGGGTTTTGCCAGACTTCCAAAACGCAGCAAGCAGCAAAAACAACAATTGGAAGATGTAAAAATTATAGCAGAAAAGACTTCTGTTTTGTCTTTTGAACAAGAAAATTTTAAAACCTCATCGGGCGGTCTTTTATGTCTTTTACCTTACATTCAACAATACGGCATTGATAAAATTATCAGTAACAGTTCATATCCGCAGACTAAGACTTTACCTCGTTTGCAATCAATACTTTCATTTTTGGCTCTGAAATTATCAAATTTTCGGCGGTACGGTTCAGATGATATGTGGTGTATGGACAGAGGAACCGGATTGTTTGCAGGACTAAACGTCTTGCCGAAAACAACTTGGTTTTCATCATATTCTGACAGGGTAACAACAAATATGAATGTTGATTTTTTGAAACAACTGCATAAAACTTGGCTTGAAGCGGGGCTGCTTGGAGATACTGCAAATCTTGATTTTACAACGATTCCGTACTGGGGCGATGACGGGCATCTAGAAAATAATTGGTCAGGAAAAAGAAACAAAGCACTTGCAAGTATGCTTTCTGTTCTTGCACATGACCCTGACACAGGAATTATAGAGTCAAGTAGGCAAGCGGAATTTCACCGCAAGCCTCTCACAGAACCATGCGTGAAAGTCTCCCCTCACACGGCTCTTCTTATTCAATCATAAATTATAACCTGCTTCCCAATGAGCAAATAATGTCGGTTTTGATATTTTAATCTGTTCCAACAACTTAAATGCTCTGCGAAAACTCCACTTTAAACGTTTGTATTTATTTAATAACCATTTTGCTAAACGTCGATGAAGTCTGCGTAAAGTACGATTTAATTCCCATTTTCTGTATTTGCCGTAATAATTTATCCAACCTCTGATTTTAGGATTTAACACTTCTGCTATATCTTCAATTCTTGCAGTTGTCCATCTGTGTAAATTTGTTTTACGAATTTCATTTACAATTTTACTGCGTGATGTTTTACTTATTGACAAATCAAATCCAAGAAACATTCCTTTGTTTAATTTGGATTTCATACTTTGCGGTTTGAAACTGAAACCAAGAAAATCAAATTTAACATTCTCAAACTTTTCTTTGCGTCTGTAATCTTTACAATAGGCAATCTTCGTTTTCTTTTCATGCAATTGTAGTTTACATTCTGAAACTCTGTCTCCTATTGCTTTTAAGACTGCTTCTGCTTCGGATTGTGTTCGACAATGTATAATCGCATCATCGGCATAACGTACAAAACTTATTTCGGGATACTTTATTGACAGCCATTTGTCCAAAACATAGTGCAGAAACAAATTGGCAAGCAAAGGACTGATTACTCCGCCTTGCGGTGTCCCTTTTCCTTGTTTTTCAATTAGTTCTCCTGTTTTAGTCTGAACAGGCATTTTGAGCCAACGGCGGATATACATTTTTATCCACTTTTCCTCTACATGCCTTTCGACCGCTTTCATTAGCAGTTCATGGTCAATATTGTCAAAGAAGCCTTTGATGTCTAAATCTATAACCCAAGCATATTTTCTTACATTCTTTCTGACTGCTTCAAGTGCTTGATGTGTACTTTTCAACGGTCGGTATCCGTAAGAATTTGGGCTGAATTCTTTTTCAAATCTTCTTTCAACTAAATCTTTTATAACCATTTGTGCTATTCGGTCGCCTACTGTCGGTATTCCGAGTTTGCGTTTCTTTCCGTCCTTCTTGGGTATTTCTACTTCCTTAACAGGAGGCGGAAAGTAACTGCCTGATGCAAGACGATTCCAAATTTTGTACAGATTATCTTCAAGTTTAAGTTCAAAATCTTTTAAACTTATTCCGTCAGTTCCTGCACTGCCTTTGTTTCTCTTGACCTTCTTGTAAGCATTCCAAACCATTTGTTTGCTTACAGGTAATGATTTTGTTTCTTTCATTCTAATCCTTCCTAAAATTTAGGGTGTTAAAATTATAAAACTGAATAAGCTAAGCCCTTCGCTCCACTTCCATTACAGAAGTTTCATCACTACTACGACTTAGTCCGCCACTGAATATTGCATTGATACTTTCTGCCTTGTGTTGTTGCACTTGTGCATTTCTCTTTGTTTGCCCTGCATCCTGCGGGTAACATTTGTATAAGCAAACTGACATCAATATTCAGCTTCCCACGTTCCGTTTGTGAGCCAAAGTAAAATTCATGCCGCCTATATATCGCCTGCCGTGTAGCCAATAAACAGGTAATCGCCACACTTATAACAACTGTCGTAGAAACAATTGCTTTTGACAGAATGTTCTGCTGTCTCGACACTTCTTCAACGGTTCACTTGTGTTCATCTCCTTTACTCACACTTAAATTGCTCAAAGGCAACCCTTTTCCTTATTCGCTCAGCACCACAGCTCTTTACCGCAGCACCAACAAGGTAGTTTGAAGCCTGCTCCTGTAAGCCGACTTCGGAAGTCCGTCCTGAGTAATTTCAGGGTCTTCCATCTCACAAACAGCATATCAAAGAACTTTATATATATTTGATGCCACTCTTTGATTTC
>JAUVIG010000395.1 GCA_030592825.1 Chlorobiota bacterium
AATATCTCCTTTTTTGGCTCTATGTTGTTTATAGTGGGTAAAATATATTACAATAGCCGTTTTATAGTGTTTCGCTGATGTTTTAAACACTATTTTTTTTTATAAAATCCGTAGGATTGTTCTCTTTGTAACACGGTACGGCAGTACCGTAACAAATAAACGATTAAGATTTTGAGTTCCGTAGGAACGGTCTGTAATAACAGCAAGCAAAATTACAAATTACACTTCGAATAACAAAAATAAAAAAAAAGTTAAATTTAAATAGAGTCTGTCTATAAAGTCCGTGTTTGTTTCAGAATGTTTGAGTTCGAGGCTTGTGAAATGTTTAGAATCAGGAGTTTACTTTTGTAAATGACTGATTGTAAACATGAGCATAACGAAGAAATCGGACATTATGGACAAACACTAAATAGTGCTTCACAGAAAACACATAATATCAATAAATATAAAGCACCAAATTACAAACTCCAATCAATTTACATTTTACAAGAACAATTATTTTTGTATTTATTTTATACACATTATGATTCAAATCCGATTTATTATTAAATTTGAGAAAAATAACAAACTCTATATTTATGAAACACTCAATTACAATAATATTAATCGTACTGTTTACGTGCAGTCTTTCAGTAAATTCTTATGCACAAGAGAAAGAAAAAGAAAGCCCGGCAGAAATCAATATTGGTGTAGATTTAATGAGCAGGTTTGTATGGAGAGGTATGAATCTCGGAGGTTCTTCACCAAGTATTCAACCTTATGTCGGATTAGTGATCAACAATTTTGAGATTGGTGCATGGGGTGCATATTCCGGCGGCGGTATAAATAAAAATCAAGAATTCGATCTTTATGCAAGTTATACTCTTGCAAATGATATGTTCACCTTAACGGTAACAGATTATTATTCGACTTCTGAAATTTCAGATTATAATTATTTTGATTATTCTGAAGAAAACACAGGTCATTTTTATGAAGGAACTTTATCTTTTAACGGTACTGAAAACATCCCGATCTCATTCCTTGCTTCAATGATATTTTACGGAGCTGATGCATTAAAAATAAATGATGATGCGACAAGTATTGATTTTAATTTGCAAGCAGGAATTCAATATTCAAATTATTTTGAATTAGCTTATAATACTGAAATTAAGAATGTATCATTGAATGCTTTTTTGGGGTTCACATTAAGCAATCCTAAAAAATCTGATCTTACAACCGGTTATATCGGTGAAACAGGTTTTTACGGAAACTGTCCGGGAGTTATTAATATTGGTATAACCACTTCAAAAGAAATTCAGATCACAGAAAAATTTGCTTTACCGGTTACAGCATCACTTATTACAAATCCGCAGGCAGGAAAAGTGTTTTTTGTGGTTGGGTTTTCATTCTGAAAAATATTCTTTTTAAAATTCCCTTAAATACGCAAGTCTTTGGCTGTAGTTAAAATAATTGTGATATTTGGATGATTTATAGCTTTTGAGCGGTGCAAACCGCTAAAAAGCGTTTGTCGTAAACCTACCTTTACCCAAAGTTCTCATGAAACTTCTTAAGCCTCTCCTCTAATAAAGGAAATAATTCTTTACCAACTTGCGACACACAGGCACGTAAGCCTTCATGTCTTTCACTTCCGGTTGTTTGCAATGCAATAGCACTTATACCGTGATATATTAAATTCTCTAACAACTCACTTCCGGTCATTCCGGGATAAGAAAATGTAAAATAAAATCCGTCAGCAATAGGCTCTCCCAAATCATTATCATATACAAATTTAAACCCGTATTTTAAAAACATCTTTTTCATAACTTTTGCTCGTTCTCCGTATATCTTTACATCATCACGATAATTATAATCACCGTCATTAACTGCTTTAAGCAAAGCTGTTAAACCGTATTGCGGTGTATGAGATACTCCTGCAGAAAGTGTATATAACGCATTATAAATTAATGAATGTCCGAATTGTTCAGTTGAAAAGAAACGTTTTAAATCAGGAAATTTACTTTTATAAAGTTTTTCTGAAACAATCAACATACCAACTCTTTGTCCTGCATAACTAAAAGCCTTTGAACTTGAGATAAGCATCGTCCAATTATCTGTATATTTTGCAACAGTAGGTTGAAACGGTGGTTTTCCGGGTTCTGAATAATCTTTTCTGAAATCCATACCGAAATATGCCAAATCTTCTATTATTACAAGATTATGTTTTGTAGCAAGTTCTCCGACAATTTGCAATTCTTCTTCAGTAAAACTTATCCATGCAGGATTGTTTGGATTTGAATATAAAATGGAACTGATTTTCTTTTCAACAATGAATTCTTCCAATTTTGCTTTAAGTTTTTTACCTCTGTAATTAAAAACATCAAAAGTATCATATTCATATCCCAAAACTTTAATTTGTAGTTTTTGAACAGGAAACCCCGGATCAATAAATAATACTCCTCTGCGATTAGTATATGTCCTGTTTGCCACCATAAACAAAGCAATACTTCCTTGAGCCGAACCAACAGATGTAAAACAATATTCAGGATCTATATCAATATCCAAAAACAATTTAACAAATCTTGATATCTCTTTTTTTAAGGGTGCTATACCGATAATTGGTGCATATTTCGATGCGTAACCTGCTTTAAAAGCCTTGATTTCCGCTTCAAGTGCTATCTCCCTCACATCAATGCCCGGAACACCCATTTCCATTCTGATATATTTCTCTCCGGTTTCTTCTTCTATCATACCGGCTAATCTGACAATCTCTCTTATAGAAGCATCCCCTATGTCATCAAAAGGCATTTCATCTAAAATTCTTTTTACTACATTTGAATCAATTGGTGTATCTTTTTTCATATGTGTATTATTTAAATAAAAAACCGAGAATAAAATCCTCGGTAAAGTGTTTAAAAATTCTTTTTAGCATATCCGAATACTTTTTTTATAATTTCGCTTACATATGCATAAGGATTTGCTCTTATCTTTTTTTCCTCTTCTCCTACTTTTAAGAATAAACCGTTTAATGCTTTTTTGGTTACATAGGCTCCAAGGTCAGTAGTTACTTTAGGTTTTCCTATAATCGGGGCAACTTTGTTATATAAAGAAGTAGTTTTTGTCCAAGCACTGCCGGCAGATACATTACCTACTAATTTTTTATTCAATGATGTGTTAATTTTCGGCGCAAATTTCGAAACAAGTTTATTATATGTTTTGCTTTTTAAATAGTTTGTTGCTGCTGTGTTACTCCCTTTTAAGATGGTCATTCCGTCTTGAATAGTCATTGATTTAACGGCATCAATGAAAATGGGTTTTGCTTCTAATGCTGCATCTTCGGCAGCACGATTAATTTTAAATACAAGATCATCAATTGTTTTTTGACCTATTCCGGGAACTTTTTGAATATTTTCAACAATTACATTTGCTTCAGGCGGTAATAATATCTTAACTGCATTATCTTTAAAATAGCCGTCGGTAGCATTTAATACCTTTACGGAAGAGACTGTTCCTTCAATTAATGCTTCTTTTAAACCGGCAATAATTTCCGAATCAGTTAATCCGGTTCCGCCGCCTGCATCATCTACAATTTGTTGAAGAATATCACACGATGAAAATCCGATTGATAATGTCAGCAAAAATATTATTGTAATTCTTTTCATAATTAATAATTTTATAGATTATTTTAAAAAAAGTAAAATTGCAAAAAATTCAGCTGAATTCAAAATTTGTTTTTCAAATTTTATAAATCTTAAACTTTGAACTTTAAACCTTAAATTTTTTACTTTTGCCGTATTCGGCATTATATTTTAATTGTTAAGCCAATATATGGTAACCTCTATTAATTAATTTGCATCAAGATTTTCAGAGTTTTTTATAGACGATTGAAATTTATGAAGCACTATCGGGATAATGCAAGAAAATTTCAAGAAGTATACGGAAAACTCTGAAAACCCTTTGGGAACAAATATAATAAACAATCTGACTTCGTTAAAATTTTTTGAAACAGCTACGGCTATTACATAAAATTTGTGCCTCGCATCTTATTCATTATATTTGTTTCT
>JAUVIG010000100.1 GCA_030592825.1 Chlorobiota bacterium
ATGAAATACGTAGATGAATTCAGGGATTTTAAAACTGTTGAAAATCTTGCAAAAAAGATTAATTCAGCAGTTACAAAGGAATGGATAATTATGGAAATATGCGGCGGGCAAACGCACTCCATAATGAAATACGGTTTACACGAACTCTTGCCCGAAAAGATAACTTTAGTTCACGGCCCCGGATGCCCTGTTTGTGTTACACCTTTGGAAGTAATTGATAAAGCACATAATATTGCAAGCCGTAAAGATGTAATTTTTGCATCATTCGGAGATATGTTAAGGGTTCCGGGTTCAAAAACTGATCTTTTTAAAGTAAAAGCTGAAGGCGGAGATATAAGAATTGTTTATTCTCCTTTGGATGCCGTAAAAATCGCTGAAGAAAATCCAGATAAAAAAGTCGTATTCTTTGCTGTAGGATTTGAAACAACAGCTCCTGCTAATGCAATGTCTGTTTCTGCAGCAAAAAGCAGGAAATTGAATAATTATTCAATTTTAAGTTCTCATGTTTTAGTCCCTCCGGCTATGCATGCGATTTTATCTTCACCAAAAAATTTAATCCAAGGCTTTCTCGCTGCAGGTCACGTTTGTACTGTAATGGGTTATGAAGATTATATTCCTGTTGCTGAACAATATAAAGCACCGATAGTAGTTACAGGATTTGAGCCTGTTGATATTTTAAAAGGAATTTTAGCAACTGTAAAACAATTAGAAAATAATCAATATTTTGTTGAAAACGAATATAAAAGATTAGTAAAAAAAGAAGGAAATACAGCCGCAAAAAAAGCAATGTTTGAAGTTTTTGAAATTACTGACAGAAATTGGAGAGGTATAGGAGAAATACCCTTAAGCGGATTAAAAGTTAAAAAAGAATACGAAACATTTGATGCTGATAAGATATTTAAATTAGAAGATTACAAGAAAGATGAACCAAAAGTTTGTATTGCAGGTGAGATTATGCAAGGATTAAAAAAACCTTACCAATGTCCGGCTTTCGGAAAAGAATGTAATCCGGAGAATCCTCTTGGAGCACCGATGGTATCATCAGAAGGTGCATGCTCGGCTTATTTCAGATATAAGAAGTAAAATATGAAATTAAATAATTAAAAGTATATGTTTATTACATTTTTAATAGGAATTATTGCAAGTGCAACCCACGTTATCACAGGCCCTGATCATTTGGCAGCAGTTACTCCGCTTGCAATTGAGAATAAAAAGAAATCTTGGATAATCGGTATTTCTTGGGGAATCGGACACACTGCCGGTTTGTTGTTGATCGGAATTTTATTTTATTTGTTCAGAGATTTTATTCCTGTTAAATTAATTTCAGAATACAGTGAAATCATTGTGGGAGTAATTTTGATTGTTATAGGGTTATGGGCTTTTTATAAACTATCAAATAAGCACTTACACAAACATAAAGAAACTAAAAATGTTTCGGCAGCAATATTAGTAGGATTATTGCACGGATTTGCAGGCATCTATCATATACTGATTGTTTTACCTGCATTAGCTTTGTCTTCAGAAACTGATGCTGCATTTTATCTTTTTGGATTTGCCGTAGGGACAATTATTGTCATGGCAGTTTTTGCTTGGTCATTAGGCTCAATATCTGAAAAAGCTTCTAAACTAAATAAAAATAAATTCCTGACAGGTTTTAGGATATTCGGAGGTTCTGCAGCAGTTATTGTCGGTATAATTTGGATTATTGTCAGTTTAACATAATAGTACTACCACATATTTAGTGGAATATTAATAATTTTAATGAATATGAGATTTTTGTTTAGTGTATAATGTTTAACTGTTTATTTGCTTATTTGTTTATTAACACATTGGTGTTTATGAGTTTATTTTGCTGAATATGAGCTATAAAAATAGAATATAAATACTTAATTATAAATGTGATAAATGCTGTATAAATGTCATTTTCTCTAATAATCCGATTAAAATCATAAACAAATAAACAATTATACATTTTTCATACTTTAATATTTACTTTATTACACACTAAAATAACAGTAGTGCCAATGTGTGAATGATTGAATGCTTTAATATTTCATTCCGTCATTCTATCATTTTATCATTCTATCATTCTGTCATTTTTACATTAATGATGCAACCTTTTAATTTTATTATTTGTCTTTTTTTAATAAGTACAATATTCATTTAATTATTTTACCATGAAATATACATTTTTCTTCTTTTTAGGTTTTTTACTTTTAATAATTTCGGAAATTTCTTTTTCACAAGCAATTATAATTGATCATAATTGTTCAAAACTTGACCCTATTCCTGCTGATGCAATTCAAGATGCAAAAGATAATCTGCATATTGCATACGGACATACTTCTCACGGAAGTCAACTTATTACAGGTATGACCGGACTGATAGGACAAACAAATCTATTTGGTTATAAAGGAGATATTTATGAATGGAATGAAGGCGGAACAGGCGGAGCTCTTGACATTGATGATTATTTCGGTTCAGGTGATCTTGGCCATAACGGAGACACAACTTGGGCACCTCCTACAAGAACTTATCTCGCAAGCCATACCGATGTAAACGTAGTTATTTATTCATGGTGCGGCGGTTGTTCCGATAATACTTATGACGGTATTCAAACATATCTTGATAAAATGAATGAACTTGAACAAGATTATCCTGATGTTCAATTTGTTTATATGACAGGGCATACAGATATTTGGCATGATGCTGTTTTAAAAGCTAACAATCAACATATTCGGGACTATTGCACAGATAATAATAAAATTTTATATGATTTTGGTGATATTGAAAGCTATGATCCTGACGATACTTATTTTGAATTTGTAAATGACAATTGTAATTATTATGATGACGAAACAGGATCAAATCTGCTCGGCAATTGGGCAACAGAATGGCAAAATTCACATACCGAAGGAATTGATTGGTATGATTGTTCTGCTTCTCATTCACAACCTCTAAACGGAAATTTGAAAGCCTATGCTGCTTGGTGGTTATGGTGCAGACTTTCAGGATGGGAAGAAACAAGTGATATTGAAAATCAAAATACATCTATTCGATCAAACCTTGAAATTTATCCTAATCCGGTAAAAAACATTTTAACAATAAATTCAAAAGAACCAATAAATAATGTTGAAATAATTGATATTACCGGAAAATTACTAAAAACAAATTTGCGTCTTTCCGATAAAAGAAATATTGATGTTTCCGATTTAAAACCGGGAATTTATTTTATTAAAATAAACAAAATGAAAACATTTAAGTTTATAAAAATATAGAACAAAAGCTTATTCAGGGTTTCACTCAAAGTGAAGCCCTGAATTATATTTATTTATTCATAATATTCAAAAGCATCAATAATATCAAGATAAACACCGTCAAAACCGGCATTTAATATTTTCTTCAAATAAGAATTATCATTTCCGAAGATAATATCTTGCCAATCTTTTTCCCAATACCAAACTTTATAATTTCCTTCCCAATCAGGGTTTTCTTTATCTAACCAATCCGGTTTATCTTTCTCCCTTTCCGAAGCAGAAAAAGAAATATAAGACTTTGCAAAATTCTTTAAATATGAATCATCCATCTTTGAATGAGTTGAACAATAATCAGTAACAAGAACTTCTACACCGTTTTGCTCTTCAACTTTCAAAAAAGCTAATATATATATACCTCAAATCCGCAAGTCATCGTATCACTATGCTAATAAACAACGTGTTAAATAAAATTTCTATCACTTAAATTAAGAAAGTGATACGATGACTATCAGTTCATTAAATGTAGACCTGCGGATTTAAGGATATAACAAAAAGGGATGGTATTAAGCCATCCCAAATATATTAAATTTAATTAATTTTATATTTACATTCTAAAAATAAATTTGATTAATATATCAGTACTTTTTCTGATATTGTTCCCTTATCAGTTTGTAATCTGACGAAATAAATTCCTGTATTTACATTATTATCAAATTGAATTATGCTTGATGTTAGTTCTTTTTGTTTGTAAATTTCTTGTCCCAATACATTGTAAACATCAATTTGTAAGATTTCAATATCTGAATTTATATTAATTTTAAATCCGTCATTCAAACCGATAATATTTATCTCATTATTTTGCACATTATTAATTCCTGTAAAAGCAGATTGTTCACCGCCGGTAAAATCACCAAATTCAGTAACTGTACCTGTTATTTGATTTCCGGAAACTTGATTTAGTAATACCCATTCATCTGCATATAATGCTCCGTAAATTTCCGGTTCAGAACCGACAACATCATTATCAACATAATCTAATGTAATATCATATTCTTGGTTTGTAATTCCGTTTGCCGAAAGTTGCCAATAACGATTTAAATAATTATCATTACTGCTGTTATTCGGATGTTTTGCATTAATAACCAAAATACTGACATTTGCATCAGTAAAATTACCGTCTGTAATATCAATTTCAGCAGGCGTATAATCAGGATTTTCCGTAATATCTCCCACAGGGAAAAAATAAGTATCGTTCTCGGGAATATTTCTGATAAAAATACCGTTTGCATCGCTCACAATCATACATTCATTTGAATAATTACCGGATAATATTGCATCACTTCCGATGGTCAAATTATTTGATTGCAAATTAATTATTCCGTTTTGCATTTCTAATTCAGAAATAATAAATACATCATTTTCTAACAATATACCGATATTGTCAATATACATATTTAAAATATTTACGGGAACGGTTCCTGAAATATTTTGCTCTTCTGAACCTATAAATTTTATATTACCGTTAAATGTTGAACTTTCAGAATCATTATTCAAATCAACTGCATCGGAAAGTATCAAACTCATTGTTTCGGGTACATGAAAAGAAGTGTTCGGTGCTATTGACACCTTCTGCCCCCAAAGACTGATATTTATCAACAATATAAAAAAGACTGTTAAGATTTTTTTCATAATATTTTCTTTTTGTTTTTTATTTCTGTCTCTGTAATGATTTGAAGTAAGTAACTAATTTCTGCATTTTGTTTGTTGTTCCGCAGCCAACCTGCAACTTGCAACTTGTAACAAGTAAAGACACTTACAACTACATATTGAAAAAACAATTACTCGAAACATTTCAAACAGAACCTACTTTTTTAATAATTCTTTAATTTCTTCAATATCTTTCCTTAATTGAGCATTTTCTTTTCTTAAAGCATCCAACTCTTCTTTTAATTCAGAATTATTTTCATTATTTTGTTTTGATGCTCCAATATCATCATTTTGCCATATTAAATTACCAACACCATCTTCTAATTTTAATATTTGATTCTCTAATCCGGCCATATTTGGAAAAGTATATTTATATACCGTTTGTCCAATACTTATACCTCCTGAAAAAACAGCTTTTCTGTTATATATTTGAAATTCCAATCCAGGACCTCCCGTTATATCCAAGTCAACATTCCCAACTCTAAATTCTTGATTTCCTGCAAAAGGATTACTATAATGAGTGTAACCTACTCTACAATAATCCTTTCTTACATTAAATAAATTTCCTACCGCTCCTGTTCCGATTTGGTTAACAAACAAACCGGTATTAATACCGTCACCTGTATAATTAATATCAGTTCTTTCCGGTGTTACATTAAAAAATATTGTATCCATACCTTTTGCAATGCCGTATTTGCCGACTGCAAATCCACCGCTTACACCTTTTGTACCGTCTGAAACATAAGCAAAAGTTCCTTCACCGTTTTTAACACTAAACAATAAACTGTCAATCTCTTTAGCTATTCCGTACTTTC
The DNA here is from genome assembly GCA_030592825.1 of Chlorobiota bacterium. Taxonomy (GTDB): domain Bacteria; phylum Bacteroidota; class Bacteroidia; order Bacteroidales; family JAADGE01; genus JAADGE01. The sequence continues at coordinate 5,780 of JAUVIG010000100.1, forward strand.
CAACCGCAAAACCACCGCTTACACCATAATCTACAAAAGTTCCTTCTTCCTTATTAACACTAAAATATGTCGTATCCATTTCTTTTGCAATTCCATATTTCCCGACTGCAAATCCGCCGCTTACGCCTGTTACAGGTGTTCCGTTTACCTCAATTACTTTAAAATATATTTCATCCATACCTTTTGCTATTCCGTATTTGCCTACTGCAAAACCGCCGCTTACCCCGGTAATTGGAATACCGTTTTCTTTATATACACTAAAATATGTTGTATCCATACCTTTTGCAATTCCGTATTTCCCGACTGCAAAACCACCGCTTACTCCTTTTGTACCATCTGAAACATAAGCAAAAGTTCCTTCACCGTTCTTAACACTAAACAATAAACTGTCAATTTCTTTTGCTATTCCGTATTTCCCGACCGCTAAACCACCGCTTACACCTATTGAGGTGATACTACCGGCATTAACAAAAGTTCCGATATTTTCATCTACACTAAAAAATACTGTATCCATTCCTTTGGCTATTCCGTATTTGCCGACCGCAAAACCGCCGCTTACGCCTGTTATCGGTGTTCCGTTTATATTTTTTACACTAAAATATTGTTCATCCATGCCTTTTGCAATTCCGTATTTTCCTACTGCAAAACCTCCACTCACACCTTTCGACTCATCATTAACATATATTCTGACTCCCTCTGATGTAACAGAAAAAACAGGCTTTCCCGTCTTATCTTTTACCTGAAATATTGGGTCATCAGGAGATGCGTTTTCATCTGCTTCTACAATAAAATTAGTTGCTGTAATATTATTCCCGACATCTAAACTATAAGCAGTATTTGTTAACCTGACATTTGAATTCTCTACTGTCCAAAGTTCTGCCGGTGTAGAAAGGTCAGTCCATTTATTTTGTCCGAACAAATAAAAACTGCCTTCAGTAATATCAAAAACTAATAAACCGTCTTTAGCATTACTTATAGAATTTCTTTGTTCAGTAGTCATTCTGGGAATTAACATCCCTTTACTCGTCGATTGAATATCCAAAACAGCCGATTCATCAGCTATTGTTGATGCACCGGGATCATCGGAAATAACAACGCCTTGTCCGAACAATCCGTAATTAAATGCTCCTGTCAAAATTATTGCAAGTAAAAATTTAATAACTTTCATAAAAATAGTTTTAGTAATTTAAATAATTTTCACAAATCTTAAAAAAAAACAGCTCAAAAAAAAATTTTGAGCTGTTTTTTTTAGATATAATTTATATCAACTATTTAAACCCGGGTATCCTGCTCGGAGACCAAGGACTGCCTGCTGCATTAGCACGTTTCTCAAGCAGTTTCATTTTTTGATCAAGAATTTTTGCTTGTTCAATTAATTCTGTAACACCGGTTTTTACAATAATCAAGTTTTCTTTCAAAGTTGTTGTTGCATCAGAACCGTGATATGCTCCGTAAGTTACGGCTGATATCCTCCAATTAAGATTCGGAGATTGATTTTCATTCATATTATCAATTATCTCATCACCTGATAATATACGCTTCATTTCTCTTAATTCTGCAATATATTCATCAGCACGAATCATATCTTCTTGAGTTGAACCGCCTCCGTTTATTAATGCAGTTCTCATAGCTTTTACATTTTTACTCATTTCATTAACATATCTTGTTAAACCAACTGTAACACCATATACTTCAGCTGCATCTTTTTTAAATCTTTCAAGAGCAATCGGATCTTCTGCCGGTAAACTCAAATTATTCAGTCGTTTAACATTAAATGTTTGTTCAACTCCTAAATTTGTTTCAATTCCGTTTACAACTTTAGACATAGTAACTGTATATTTTCCGGGAGGAACCGGTATTCCTCCTGTTTGTTTATTATGCATTGGAGAACCGGCTTCAGTTACGGGATACATATTAAATCTTCTTAATCCCCAATTAAATCTGCTTATGCCTGATGTTGCACTTCTATTAATTCTGCGTACAATCTCTCCTCCGGAGTTTTTAACTGTAAACATCAAATAAGGCTGAATTTCATCAGCTTCTTCTCTTAAAATATCAAAAGACGGATAATTTATATCAATGCCTTTCTCTTTGGCTTCTTTTTCTGCTTCAAGCCTGTAATCCTTTTTTGTTTTAATTTTATCTTTAATATAATACGTAAAAGTTGCTCCGAATTCAGGATTGCTTCCGGCATATACGGTTGCTCCTTGCCCGTATTTTTTAGACGTTTGGCTGTAAATAAATGCATCTCTTACAGGAAACAGGATATTATCTTCTTTTAAAGTTTTATCTGTAATTTTTCTTAATAATGAAAAATCATCTAAAATATAGAAACCTCTGCCGAAAGTAGCAATAACGAGATCGTCTTCTCTTCTTTGAATTTTAATGTCTCTTACGGCATTAGTAGGTAATCCTGAAGATAATTTAATCCATTTTCCGCCTCCGTTTACAGAATAGTATAATCCGAATTCAGTACCGGCAAATAATAATTGCGGTTCAACCGGATCTTCAACTATAGAATAAACAGTTCCTCTTTCCGGCAGATTTGAAGTGATTTCAAACCAAGATTCTCCTTTATCCATACTTTTCAATATGTATGGTTTAAGATCATTATTTTTTCTTCCGTCAAATGTTGCATAAATTACATTTTCATTATGTTGAGATGCGTAAAGACAACTTATGTATGTCATTTCCGGAATTCCTTTAATTTTACTTATTTTAAGCCAGTTTTTCCCTCCGTCTTGCGTTATTTGAATTAATCCGTCATCAGTACCGGCAATTAATAGATTTTCGTTTAAGGGTGATTCGTCAAAAGAAACAATATTACCGAAAAAAGAAGTTGATGAATTTTTTGCAACAGCATCAGTCGGTTGAATAATTCCCATTACTTTCAAATCATTTCTGTCCAATTGCTTGGTAAGATCAGGACTGATTATCTTCCAAGAATTTCCTCTGTCATCACTTCTGAAAACTTTATTACCGGCAAAATATAATCTTGTATGTTGATGATTACTAACTTTAAAAGGAGCATTCCAATTCCATCGATAAGCTTCTCCGGCAGGAGGTAATGGTTGAATATAAACCCTTTCACCACTCTTTTTATCGTATCTTACCATGCCTCCGTATTGTGATTCTGAATACATGATGTTCGGATCTTTTGAGTCAAATGCCGAAAAAAAGCCGTCTCCTCCTTGAGTTACTACCCAATCATCTTTTAAAATACCGTCTCTGCATATAGTTTGAGACGGTCCCACCATACTGTTATTATCTTGAGTTCCTCCTGCAACATTATAAAAAGGAAAATCGTTATCCACAGCAACTCTGTAGAATTGCATAACAGGTAAATTTGGTGAATGTCGCCATTTTGCACCCATGTCAAAAGTTTCATAAATACCGCCGTCGCTGCCAATTATTAAGTGATTTGTATTACAGGGATCAATCCATAATGCATGATCATCCACATGTTTATTTGATAATCCGAGATTTTTCCATGTTTTACCTCCGTCAAGTGTATATTGTGTATAATTATCCATCGAATATACTTTATCCGGATCTTTCGGATCACAAAATATTCTGTTATAATACTGCGGACTTGAAGAAACTGAAGAACTCATTTTAGACCATGATGCACCTCTGTTTGTTGTTCTGTAAAAACCTCCCGAACCGTTTGTTCCTTCAATAATTGCATAAACATAATCAGGATTTACAGGAGAAATTGCAAGCCCGATTCTTCCTACCTTACCACCGGGCAGTCCGCTTGTTAGCTTTTTCCATGTTTTACCTGCATCACCGGATTTATAAATTGCAGATTCAGGTCCTCCGTTAATCAGTGTAAAAACTCTTCTGCGCCTTTGGTAACTTGCTGCATATAAAACATCCGGATTTCTCGGATCTAATACAATATCAGTAAAACCTGTGTTTTCACTAATGGTATATAGTGTGTCCCAGGTTTTTCCCATATCTTCTGTTTTATAAATTCCTCTTTCGCCGCCCGGTCCCCATAACGGTCCTTGAGCTGCAACATATACATGAGAATTTCTCGGATCAATAATTATTCGCCCGATATGTTCAGTTTTCTTTAACCCGACATTTTTAAATGATTTACCTCCATCTTCAGACAGATATACCCCATCACCGTATCCTATTGCTCTTTGACTGTTGTATTCTCCGGTTGCTACCCAAACAACATTTGTATTATTAGGATCTATTGCAACATCAGAAGTTGAATATGAACCGTAGTTATCAAATATAGGATAATAAGTAATACCTGCATTATCGGTTTTCCAAACATTCCCTGCAGCAACCGCAACATAAAATTGTGAATGATTATAAGGATTAACCTCAAGATCAGCAATTCGTCCCGATGCATATGCAGGTCCTATACTTCTGAATTTAAATGCTCCAAAAGTTGAAGATTTCATTAAATCGTTATCTCCGGTAATATCTTGAGCATTTATAGTAAAAGTAATAATAAATATAGGTAATAAAATTAAAGCGAACTTTACAAAATTTTTATTCATAGCTGTTTATATTTTTTTTCAGTTATTTATGTTACATAAAATAAAT
>JAUVIG010000434.1 GCA_030592825.1 Chlorobiota bacterium
ATTGTGCCGGATTGATTATCAAACCATTTTAATAATAAGTCAGAAGATTTTGTATGAATATTGAATTCTATTTTCAATTTTTCAAGACTGTCATTCGTTTTATCTGTTGTTTTGCTTTGGTTACATGAATAAATTCCTGTTAATACAGTTATTATAACTAAAATTAACAAGTTGCTTGATATTTTTCTTATTCTGATATTTTTCATAAAATTTTCCTTTTATTAAATTTTTATAATTTCCTCTTCTATAGACGCTGCTTTTTTGAATTTGTTACAATAACAAGGTGTAAAATTCACGGCAAATTCTATTAAAGGTAACCTATTCCCAAGATAAGCCAACGGTTTGGAAGTAAGGGTAAGGTATCCCGATAGATGTCGGGAGTGAAAAAAGATTCTGTACATTTTTTGCGAACCGCCGTATAGAGCTTGTTTTATATTTCAATTTCTCCCTTCATGTATGTTACGGCCTTTCCTGTTATTCTAACTCTGCTTCCTTGTAATTCACAAATCAAATCACCTTGTCTTTTTGACAGCTGTTTTGCTGTAAGATTTGTTTTCCCTAATTTCTCACTCCAAACAGGTGTCAAAGTAGTGTGTGCAGAACCTGTAACGGGATCCTCATTTATTCCGGATTGAGGTCCGAAAAATCTTGAAACAAAATCTGTTTTCTTACCCGGAGCTGATACAATCACACCACGTGCATCAACAGTGGCTATTAAATTCAAATCCGGTTCAATTCTTTCAATTTCATCTTGAGTTGAGAAAAGCAATAAATAATCTGTTTTCCCGCGATATGTTTCGGCAGGAATAATTCCAAAAGCATCAATTAATACCTGTGGCGTATTTACTTTTTTGTAGTTGTCTGTAGGAAAGTCAAGTGTAAAATATTCTTTGTCTTTTTCAACTAATAATAATCCGCTCTTAATAGAATGAAAATTAATTTTCTTTGATTGATAATTGTAGTGTTTATATAAAACATATGCTGCCGCTAAAGTAGCATGTCCGCATAAATCTACTTCTACTGTAGGAGTAAACCATCTAATCTCAAAATCATTATCTTTTTTTACTACAAATGCTGTTTCTGCTAAATTATTTTCAGCTCCGATTTTTTGCATTTTTTCAACTTCAATCCATTCATCCAAAACGCATACTGCTGCAGGATTACCATGAAACACTTTGTCTGTAAAAGCATCTATTTGAAATATTCTGATTTTTTTACTCATATTTATAATTTTTTTGAATTCTCAAGGATTTATTTAATGTAATTAGCTTCATTTTTATTTTGCTTTTTTATTTATCATATACATTCCCGGTCTTGATGTTGGCCTTGTTTCAAATCCAAGTTTATTGTAAAAACTTTCAACTCCTTCTGCAGCCATTAATCCAATAAATGAATTATTATCAGCATTATTGTCTATATACTGCATTACTTTTTTCATTATTAATTTGCCTAATCCTTTTCCTTGATATTCAGGAATAACAATAATGTCTTGTATATAAAAATATATTGAATTATCTCCTATTATTCGTCCAATTCCAACAAGTTTTTCATTGTGATACAAGCAAACCGAAAACAAAGAATTTACTAATCCTTTTTCAATTGTTTTCAAATCCAATTTATCCCAACCGGTTGTATTTCTAATTGTATTATACTCAATCGGTGTCGGATTTTCAAACTCTGTTATTATTTGTTCTGATAATTCCATTTTAATTATTATTTCCTCTTATTACCTTGGCGGAACGTGTGTGTCCAAAATGTTGAAATTCCGATTCTCTCACACAAAGGTAAAGGAAATTTTCTGAAAAGTGAGGATTTTGAAATTATAAAGTTTTCAATAATCCAAGTCTTAAGACTCTTAAACATGCACTGTGCAGCGGAGGAGTGTAAAAGCTGCCGGCAATGTACTGTCGGTGAAAAGAGCTTCTGTACTGTTTATGCAAACCTCTTTATAAAGCCTGTTCCGAAGCATTTCAGAAAGACCCTTACACTATCACCGGAGCAATATCACTGTGAGAAATGCACCGGCAGTTATTTAACTGTCAGCCTTCTGCTTGATTGGCGGTTGTTATTGCTTGTCATTCAGTTCTTTCTGAATTTTCTTTGGAAGTGTTGAAACAACTAAACTATATGATTTTTCAATCCATTCTTTAATTTGTTTGTCCGGAATTGATCCGTCCATATTAATACTGTTCCAATGTTTTTTATTCATATAGTAACCGGGAATTACTGCATCATATTGCTCTCTTAAAATTATTGCTTTTTCCGGTTCGCATTTTACGTTAATCAGTTCAAATGTTTCAATATTTGTTGAACCAAACATTTTCCCTTTGATTGTAAAAACTAAAGTCTTTTTGTCAAACGGCATTCCTTCTTCGGCTCCTTTTAATGACAAACAAAATTCTCTGTATTCTTCAATATTCATAAGTAATAATTTTATTCAAGAATGTCTGAAAAAGTTAGGATAAAACCATTGATGTCCATAATTGCAAACTCATTTGCTCCGTAAAATGTTTTGTGCATTGGTTTTATCACATTAGTTTTATCTTTTATGGTTTCATGCCATTTTTGCAAATCTTCAACTTGGATATAAAGTGTTAATGCTCCACCGGTTTTATAATTTTCAAGTTCTTTGTATTCCGATTTTATTGAAGTTTCTTTTTGAATCATCAATTTGACATTACCTGATTTCACAAATCCCCAGTCAAATATTCCTTTTTCAGGAACTGTTTGTATTAATTCAAAACCTAAAACATTAGTATAATAATCCAATGTTTTGTTTACGTCTTTCACCATAAGATTCGGTGTTAATGATTGTAATTGCATAATTTATCTTTTTTTATTTGTTAATAAAGTGCAAAGATACAATTAAGCAAAAGATAATACTTTGGAAAAAAACGACATTATCGGAAAACGGAAGGAACTTGTCCCGAAAAACGTTTGAATTCATTTGTTAAATGGGAATGGTCATAATAACCATTATCAAATGCTATATGTAAAAGGCTCTTATTCGGTTTGTCTGAAATACTTTTTCTTGTTTGGTTAAACCTCACAATACCGGCAAATTCCTTCATTGTTACTCCGACTTTGTATTTGAATTTCCTTTCCAGTTGTCGTAAACTAATAAAGTGTGTTTTTGCAAGTTTGCTGATATTAACAGGTTCAGAAGAATATTGAATGAAATTTGTTACAGAAGTAATTAAAGCATTATCAGATGTTTTTTTTGTGCTTAATATTTTATAAATAATACTCTCAATAAGTTCAAATTTCTTTTCAATATTTTTTTGCTCTTTAAGTTGTTCCAAGTTTTCAAGCTTAAATTCAGGAATTATTTCAGAGGCTTCAATAGTCTTGTTTTTTATTTCAAACAACGGATAATTTGTCAAATTACTTAATTGTCCGGATTTAAAACGAATCCCTAACAATTCCGAACCATTGTCTAATGAAACATCTGAAAATTTTGTCATCATTCCCGATATTGCAATTGTTTCTTTTGGAATTGAACTGTTAGCTTTACCCGGATTAAAAATAATATCTGTACAACCGTCAGGCAAAATCCTTTGATTTTCAAACCGGTTCAAGTCTTTAATCAACCAGTAAGAATCAATAAGATTTTCTAATTTATTTGATGGTTTATATTCTCTGTATCTCATTTTC
>JAUVIG010000402.1 GCA_030592825.1 Chlorobiota bacterium
AAGATCTTCCGTATGACAGGGCAAAAACCACAATGGAAGAATTCAAAATGTGTGAAGTTTGCGAAGAAGAATATACCAATATTTATGATCGAAGATTTCATGCACAACCGGTTGCGTGCAGTAATTGCGGGCCTCGCTATACACTTCATTATAAAGATGATAAAATAACGGACATTAATAAAATTTTAAGCAAAAGTACAAGTTTAACAGAAGCAGGAAAGATCATTGCAATAAAAGGGCTCGGAGGATATCATTTAATGTGTGACGCAAAAAACGAAAATGCCCTTACTAACTTACGAAATCTTAAAAACAGAGAAAGTAAGGCATTTGCAGTAATGTTTGGAAACACTGAAAAATTGGAAGAATATGTTTATATCTCCGAACAAGAAAAAAAGGAAATAAGGTCTTGGCAAAGACCTATATTACTGCTAAAATCAAAAAAACAATTAGCTTACTCTGTTTCAAACGGATTAGCAAATCTGGGAGTAATGTTACCTTATATGCCGTTTCATCATATGCTTTTTGAACACCTAAATACAGATGCTGTTGTTCTGACAAGCGGAAATTTTACGGATGAACCAATCATAACAAGTAATAAAGAAGCATTAGAAAAATTTTCCGGTAAAGTTGATGCCGTTATTACCTATAATCGAAAGATTCATAATCGAACAGATGACAGTGTCGGTATGCTTGTTAATAATAAACTTCGTCTGTTAAGGCGGTCACGAGGCTTTGCTCCTTCTTCCATCGGAACTAAATTCAACACTGAAGGATTTTTTGCAGCAGGTGCCGAATTCGTAAATTGCTTTTGTATCGGTAAAGGAGACAGAGTTTTTATGAGTCAGCACATTGGTGATTTGAAGAATCTTGAAACCTATGAATTTTATAAGGAAAGTTATGAATTATACAAACGTTTATTTCGATTCTCACCAAAATACATTGTCGCTGATCTGCATCCGGATTATTTATCAAGTAAATTTGCCGAAGAACTGAATGAGCAATATCCTGAAACAAAATTGATCAGAGTACAACACCATCATGCCCACGTAGTATCTTGCATGGCAGAACATCAGTTGGATGAAAAAGTTATCGGAATCAGTTTCGATGGTGTAGGCTTGGGTGATGACGGCAACATCTGGGGTGGTGAATTCTTAATAAACGATCTGTCCGAATATGATCGATTTTCACATTTTGAATACATACCGGTTTCAGGAGGAGACTCTGTTTCAAAAGAACCTTGGAGGTCTGCAACATCTTATTTATATCATTACTTTGGTGAAGATATTTTTAATACACTACCCTTTTTTACAGAAAAAGTTGGTGTCGGTAAAATCAATATGTATTTGCAAGTTCTTAAAAATAATTTCAATACGTACAAAACCTCAAGTGCCGGAAGATTATTTGATGCAGTTTCTTCATTAATCGGATTGGTTCATGTTGCAGGCTATCATGCCGAAGCTCCCATGCGTTTGGAATCAATTGTTGATGAGTCAATTGCAGAATCTTATGATTTTAAAGTTAATGAAGTTGTATCATTCAGAAAAACTTTCGAAGGAATTATTGATGACTTACAAAGAGGTGCAAATATTTCAATCATTTCCGCAAAGTTTCATAATACGATTGTAAATGTAGTTATTAAACTATCAGAATTGATGAAACAAAAAACCGGAATAAACAAAGTAGTCCTTTCCGGCGGAACATTTCAAAACAAATATCTTCTTACAAAAATTGAAAATGAATTAGCTGATAAAGGATTTGAAGTCTATTCTCCTTTAAAAATTCCTGCCAATGATGGTGGTATTGCTTTGGGGCAATTAGTTATCGGGGCGAAGCGAATTAAGCTGTAGCTTAAGAACTATATAGATTGTAGGCAGGGATGACTCTCCAATCCTGTCTACATCTACTTGTCAGGTAATTTAAAACGATTCCTTGTATTTGGTCAATTCAGTTGAATATGTTTCCTCTGACACTTCTACGATAACAGGAACATCAGGAAGAGGAATATATTGTGTAAAATACATACTGACGGTCTCGAATTTGTTCTTCCTCTTCTTTTTTCTATACTTATCAAAGTCATCTCCTATGTTTCGCGTAACTGTAAACTTATCATCCTGCATGGTAATGAAATTAAGGAATAACAGAGTGTTCAATGCTGTCTCAAGATCTTCTCTGCTTGGAATATCTCTGTTGATCCAATCATAGACATGAATGATCTGCGAGATTGTATACGGCCCGCCACCACCCCAGAACATAGCAAGGAAAATTATTGGGGTTTGGTCATTAATTGTATTCATATTTATTAACTTTTATACAATTCTGATATTGTGGTTTATTCCTAACGGTTGACTAAAAAGCGTGCGGCATATTATCCGACAAGTTTACAGTTTGCAATTTAGCCAAAATTTTGCCTTATCTTTTATTATTAAAAATTAAATTTTTGCGATGCCGGTTACTTGCTCTTGTTTTCAAGTTGCGACTACCGCATGATTTTTTAGTTGTTTGTTAGTTGTCTTTTATTTCAAACTTTGCAACAAAACCATCCATCTTTCCAAACCATTCGGTTGTAATCTCCCCATATGTTAAACTCCCAAAATTATAACCACAAATAAGATATTTGTTTGTATCATAATAAGCCATTTCATTAATAAATCCGGAGCATAGATTAAATACATCTTCCACATTGCCATTTGAATCAAATTGAACATAAAATGCTGAAATATAATCAGGTATTAAGGTTTTGTTGTCAAAAGATATTGTATCTTGAAATTGACCGGTCACTATTATTTTATCATTTAATAATAACAATGAATTCGCAGATGCAGAAGAATTTTTACTGGAACCGATTTTTGCCCATACTAAATTTAAATCGGGTGAAAATTTTGCTATTAATGCATCTCCACTTTCAGACACTGTAATATCTATATTGTCAATTTCTACTGACTCTTCTAAATCACCTACTAAATAGATATAATTATCATCAGAATATTTTAACTCTTTACCATGTCCCAATCCTATTTTTTTTGTTTTAGTTAAAATCCCTTCTGAATTAAATTTTACAATCATCATTGAATAATTTGGATCTGTATAACCTGTAACATATATGTTGTCAGAATTGTCTATAATTATTGATTTACCAATATCAAAATCACCACTATTATAAATATTTATCCATATTAAATCACCGGATAAGTTATATTTTGCAACAAACAGATCATGTCCATTTAACGGTTGAATAATTTCATCATCAAAATAACTCGTACTGCTAATATAGCCTGTTATATAAATATAATTATTTGAAATTACTAAACTTTCTGTTCTTTCATAACCAGAACCACCACCAGTATTTGCCCAAATTAAATCTCCGGAAGAATCCAGTTTTACTAAAAAAACATCAGTTTCTCCTCTACTAAACAATGTTGTATCTTGGAATACTATACTTTCAGCAAAAGAACCTGTCAGATATACATTTCCGTTATCATCAGTTCTTACACAATAGCCGGAATCATCAATGAAATTAGGAGAAGTGTCTGTATTTCCAAAATTTCTTACCCAAATTACATTGCCATTTTCATTATACTTAATTAGTACAATATCATGGTTGCCGTTTGCATAATAAATTTGCCCATTAATATTGCAATTAAAACTAAATGTTCCTGTTGCATAAATATTATTCTGAAAATCTTTACATACGGAATTGATGAAGTCAACATTTTCACCACCTACCGGATTTCCCCAGTCAAATGAAACAATTTTTACATTTTCAATATTATCATCGATGTTGTTTTTCTTTTTACAAGAAAGAACTAAACATGAAGTAATTACGGTAAGAATTAATAATCTTATCATAAATTTTAATTTTTTTATAATCAACACTTAATAATGCGAATTAAGGGTTAAAAAAGTGTTTTATTAAAATTATAAATAGTTGTAATAATGATGCAATATATTTGTCTATCATTCTAAATATGAGTAT
>JAUVIG010000451.1 GCA_030592825.1 Chlorobiota bacterium
GACTATTCAACTGTATTTCCGCAAGACAAAGTAAGCCGATTAGATATTGTTATTGAAAAGGATTATTGGAAAGCTATGCAAGATAATCTGATGGAAATAACCGGTCCCGGTCATGAATTTGATAATATAAATCCGATTTATGTACCTTGTCAAGTCTTCCATAACGGTAAACAGTGGTATTATGTCGGTATAAGATTTAAAGGTAATTCCAGCTTGAATTCTGCTTTAAGGGAAGGAATCGGTAAATTGCCTTTGAGGTTAGAGTTTGATCATTTTGAAGATGAAAATCAGAGTATAAGCGGGCAAACATTCTACGGATTCAGCCAACTTTCTCTCGGAAATAATTTTAAAGATGAATCTTTTATGCACGAAAAAATTGCAACCGATGTGTATGAAGAATTTGGTGTGCCTGTGTCAAAATCTGCCTTTTACAGGATTTTTGTTGATTTTGGCGAAGGTTCAATTTATTTTGGACTTTACACAATGAATGAAATAGTATTTGACGGTCCCATGTTGATAAATCAATTCGGTAACAATAACGGAAATTGTTATAAACCGGAAGGAGAGGGAGCAAAATTCAATGATATTAATCAAATTACAAGTGAGTTTTTTGTAAATAAAACAAACACGGGAGCATCATTAGATGATGTTAAAGCAATGACAAATGCTTTATTATCTGAAACAAGAATATCAAATCCGAATCAATGGCGAACTGATTTAGAAGAAGTGTTTAATGTTGATATGTTTTTGAAATGGCTGGCAGCTAATACTACTATGAAAAACTGGGATACCTACGGATTGATGTCTCACAATTTCTATTTGTATAACAATTTCTCAACCGGCTTATTAACATGGATCCCGTGGGATAATAATGAAACTTTTATTAACGAACAGGGATTCGGACAAGGAGAAGTATTGGAATTTGATTTTTCAAATTTAGATAATTCTCGACCGGGCCCGGAAGGAGTACATGCTTGGCCTTTAATAAGATACTTGTATGATGATTCGACATACAGAAGTATCTATGATGATTATATTGATGAGTTTATTAACGGCCCTTTTTCACCGGCAATTATGGAAGAAAGGTTTACTTATGCACATAACTTAATCTATCCTTATGTAATTGGTGATGAGGGAGAGACGCCCGGTTTTACTTTTTTATGGACATCTGCTGATTTTGAGAATTCATTAAATCAGTTAATAGATTTTGTAACAACAAGATATACTGAAGCAGATAACTATTTAAATCAATAATATTCCCTGTTAAAGATTGAGAAGCCTGACAGCGGTTAAATAATTAAAACTTATAAAATGAAACAGATGAAAAAAATTACATTAATCACAGCTCTGATAATTTGTTCAAGTTCATACATTTTCGGACAAAGTAAAAAGAAGATTGTAAATGAAGAAATCAAAACAAAAATTGAATGGAAATACATAATTTCCGGAAGTAATGAGAAGAAAATAAAAAAGGAGGTTAAAAAATTTGATAACAAAGGGAATGTAATTGAAGTTGTTGAATATGATAACAACGGGGAATTTAAAAAAAGAGTAACTAAAAAATATAATGATAATAATGATGTAATTGTCAAAATATCATATTTACCGAAAGAAAAGATTAATAAAAAAACAGTTTATGAGTATAAGAACAAATTAAAGATATCAAAAACTGTATATAACGGAAAAGGAAAACTTATCTCAAAAAAGGAATATGAATATTTGAAAGAATAGTTTTTAGTGTTATAGTTTTTAAGTGTTATAGTGTTATGCCGGTACTGAAAATTATAACAAACCCCGAATCAAATGCGGACCAAGTTCAGCGCAAGTTATTGTCAATAATTTTGTTGTTTGGTTTTTAATTTGAAAGAGCAATTTAGCAATGAAACAATTTAGCAATAAAACAATTAAATCATTATTAAATAAATTTAATTCAATTTCTTTGGAGGAAACCTCTTCTGTCAAATTAATGAACAGAACGGATACTAAATTTGTTTTTCATACAGATAAGTTAAGAGCTGTTTTGGAAAAAGCAATTGAGAAATACAAAGTTTTGGAAATTAACAAGATAAAATTGCCCTTATACAGGACTTTATATTTTGATACTGATGATTTCCTGATGTATAATGCTCATCATCAAGGTAAAATGAATCGTTATAAGGTAAGGCATCGTGAATATGTTGACTCCGGAATAAGTTTTTTTGAAATAAAATTCAAATCTAATAAAGGCAAAACAGTAAAAAAAAGAATAAAAGTAAACCACATTGAAGAATCTTTTTCAAAGGAATCTCAAAGTTTTTTAAAAGAAAACACACCGTTTATTCCAAAATCTCTGAAGGCAAAAATTTATAATGAATTTTTCAGAATTACTCTTGTGAATTGTAAGAATAAAGAGCGTATAACAATAGATACAGGATTGAAATTTAAAAATAATTTTAATAATGTTGCGATTAATTCGCTTGTTATCACAGAAGTAAAAAGGGAAGGCTTTTCAGGTTCTTCAGATTTTGCAGATATACTGAAGTCAGAAAAAATTCATTCGGGTAAAATAAGCAAGTATTGCACAGGAACAATTTTGCTGTATAATAATTTGAAACATAACAGATTTAAACCAAGATTTTTAAATTTAAATAAGATAACAAATGGAAGCAATAATTTTGAACATATTCTCCGCTGAAACAATATTCGGTTTAGATTTATTCGATAAAGAAGATTTTATTAAACTTATTATTCGGTTTTTGTTTAATTTTACCGTAATTATAATTTTGATAAGATTAATATATTATCCGTCTGCAAAACGAAAAGACTATTTGTTTACTTATTTCATAGTCAGTTCCGTAGTGTTTTTAATTTGTTTTATGCTTGATAATGTTAAACTTGAATTAGGTTTAGCACTCGGATTATTTGCCATTTTCGGAATTATACGATACAGAACTTCTCAAATTCCGATAAAAGAAATGACATATCTTTTTTTGGTTATCGGAATTTCAGTAGTGAACGCTCTTGCTAATAAAAAAATCAGCTATACCGAAATTCTTCTTACCAACTTTTTTGTAATATTGATAACCTTAACATTAGGAAAATTTTCTCGACTTCGTCATGTTTCTCGAAAAAGAGTTATTTATGAAAAGATTGACCTGATAAAACCCGAAAAACGTCAGGAACTTATTGCGGATTTAGAAGAAAGAACCGGCTTAAAAATCATTCGAGTAGAAGTAGGAAGAATTGATTTTATGAGAGATATTGCACGATTGAGGATTTACTATTATGAAGGAGAAGGTGTGATTAATTTAGCAAATGGTGAAAGGTTTTAATTTGATAAATTAACAGATATGAGTTGAAAATTATGCCTTATTCAACAATCCGTTTACAACAGACACAGAAGATTTAATTGCAAGGGCAATTATACAGATGGCTTTTTTTTTATTAAAATATGGTAACCTCTAATAATTAATTTGCATCAAGATTTTCAGAGTTTTTTATAGACGATTGAAATTTATGAAGCACTATCGGGATAATGCAAGAAAATTTCAAGAAGTATCCGGAAAACTCTGAAAA
>JAUVIG010000433.1 GCA_030592825.1 Chlorobiota bacterium
GCTTGCGAATTTAAATGTAAATGGAACTCATTTGAAACACATTAACTTAATAAATTAGATTTTAAGCGGATTCAAACCGCTAAAAAGCATACAACAATTTAACAATAGAACAATGTGAATGATATGAAACTGCGAGAATTTAAAATAACAACAGCATCTCTTAAAAATAAAAATACGATATATCTTCTTATTGTCCTGATGGTAATTTCAGGTTTAATGACATACAGAACTTTACCGAAAGAAATGTTTCCTGAAGTTGCACTTCCTATGATAATGGTTCAAACACCCTACCCCGGAAATGCTCCTGTTGATATGGAAAATTTGGTTACCAGGCCGATTGAAAAAGAAGTATTTACAGTTGACGGAATAAAAAACATGAATTCAAATTCCTCACAAGATAATTCAAGCATTTTAATTGAATTTAATTCCGATGTAAATATAAAAACTGCATTGCAAGATGTTAAAGATGCCGTTGACAGATCTAAAAACGAACTGCCTGATGACTTACCTGTTGACCCAATGGTATTAGATATTGATCCTTCGGAATTTCCGGTAATAAACATAAATATTTCCGGTGAATATTCAACTGATGAATTAAAAGATTACGCCGAATATTTGGAAGAAAGGATTGAAGATATTAAACAAGTATCTAAAGTTAATATCAGCGGGCTTGAAGATAAATTGATACGCATTAATCTTGATAAAAGAAAGATGGATGCTTACCATGTAACATTCGATGATGTTGAAAATGCAATAAAATATGAGAACATGAGTGTTTCCGGTGGCGATCTCATTATCGGCAACACAAGGCGATCCGTTAGAACTGACGGTGAATTTAAGTCGGTTGATCAATTAAACAACATTATCGTGAAGAGTGAAAATTTAGATATAGTTTATCTTAAAGATGTATTAAAAGACGGACATGTTATTGACGGATATAAAGATGTTCAAAGTATTTCAAGATTAAACGGAGAACCTGTTGTATCAATTCAAGTAATTAAAAAAGCAGGTGAAAATTTAATTGAAACTTCAGAACAAATTTTAGAAATCATTAAAGCAGCAAAAAAAACATACTTGCCTGAAGCATTGACAATTACAATTACGAATGATCAATCTGATATGGTAAGAAAAATGATACAAAATCTGGAGAACAGTATCATAATGGGAATTTTATTTGTGATGTTTGTTTTGTTTTTCTTTCTCGGAACAAGAAATGCCATGTTTGTAGGTATTGCTATACCTATGTCAATGTTTATATCATTTGTTATTCTTGGTGCAATCGGTTCTACCATTAATATGATCGTTCTTTTCAGTTTAATTCTCGCATTGGGTATGCTTGTTGATAATGCCATTGTAGCTGTAGAAAACATACACAGATTCAGGGCAAGAGGATATTCTGCTTTTGAAGCTGCAAAACTCGCTGTCGGCGAAATTGCATGGGCGATTATTGCATCAACGGCAACAACTCTTGCTGCATTTATACCGCTGCTTTTTTGGCCGGGTATGATGGGTGCATTTATGGGGTTTCTTCCTACCACTTTAATTATTGTATTAGCCTCATCATTATTTGTTGCTCTCGTAATAATACCTGCAATAACTATAATTTTTAAATCAAAAGTAGGAGAAAAACCACCCTTACAAAGAACATTAAAAATTTCAGGAATTCTTGCCGGTTTTTCTTTACTGTTCTATCTGTTTTCTGTACCTGTATTGGGTTCTTTAATGATAATTATTGTAATTATTACCTTTCTTAATTATTTTGTTTTCTTTAAAGTTTCTGTTTGGTTTCAGAATGTAATTCTTGTAAAATTAGAATCATTATATCTTCGATTTTTAAAATATGCATTATCCCGAAACAAGCCGTATATGTTTCTTGGAATAACAATTCTTTTATTGTTCGGAACTATCATATTTATGGGAGTTAGAAATCCTAAAGTTAATCTGTTCCCTGTTAATGAACCGAAATACTTTATCGTTAAATCCGAATTACCTGTCGGAACAGATATAACTGCAACTGACAGCATATCAAAAATTGTTGAAAAAGATATAATTAAGATATTGACTGATAATAATTTTTATAAAGATTCACTAATTGAATCAGTGATAACTACCGTAGGTGTCGGTGCAGTCGGTGAGAATGAGATACTTTTTGAAAGCTCTTTTAACAGAACAATTACAACTATCAACTTTGTTGACTATGAATTTCGAAAAGGAATAAATACCTCAATAATAATGCGTACTATAAGCGATTCAATCATCGGTAAATATCCGGGGGTGATTACTTCTGTTGAAAAAAATGCAATGGGCCCTCCTACCGGAAAACCTGTAAACATCGAAATATCAGGTGAAGACTTTAACAAATTAGTCTTTTACGGTGATACTGTTTTACAAACTATCAACAATGCAAATATTCCCGGAATCGAAGGTTTAAAAATTGATCTTGAACTTGCAAAACCTGAATTACTGATAACTGTTGACAGAGAAAAAGTAAGACGATTCGGAATGTCAACCGGACAAATTGCAATGACAATCAGAACCGCATTATTCGGAAAAGAAATTTCAGACTTAAAAGTAGGTGAAGAAGAATATCCTATACAAATACAATTGGCAGAAGAGTATCGTAATAACATCTCAACATTGTTAAATCAAATCATTACTTTCAGAGACGCTTCAACAGGTAAATTTATTCATGTTCCCATTTCATCTGTTGCCGATTTTGAATATACAAGTTCATACAGTGCCGTTAAACGAATTGACAATAAACGAGTAATTACTGTATACTCAAATATATTGGAAGGAGCAAACGCAACCGATATCAACAATAAGATAAGAAAAATATTGGATACATTTGAGTTTGAAGACGGATATGCCTACGACTTAACAGGAGAACAGCAAGATCAAGAAGAAACACAAGACTTCTTAATGAAAGCTCTGCTTATTGCATTAGCATTGATCATCATTATCATGGTAACTCAATTCAATTCTGTGATTAAACCGTTTATTATTATAGCAACTGTTATTTTCAGCATAATAGGTGTTTTAGGCGGTATTGCGACTTTCAAAATGGATTTTATTATTATAATGAGCGGTGTAGGTATAATTTCTTTGGCAGGAATTGTTGTAAACAACGGTATTGTGCTTATTGACTATATTGATTATTTAAAGAATATTCGCAAACAAGAACTTGGTTTGGAATCTGATGATAATTTACCGTTCAGTGAAACAGTTAAATATATCATACAAGGAGGGCAAACAAGATTAAAACCGGTATTATTAACGGCAATAACAACAATTCTCGGTTTATTGCCCATGGCAACAGGATTTAATATTGATTTTGCAGGATTGCTAAGTGAATTAAAACCCAATATATATTTTGGCGGTGATAATGCCCTGTTCTGGGGACCTATGGCATGGACGGTTATCTTCGGTTTAAGTTTTGCAACATTCCTCACATTGATTATGGTTCCGGTTATGTACTTGATTGGTAACCAAATTAAATTGAGGGTGAGTGATAAAGGGAAATTGAGAATTTGAATATTTCAAAGAAAAGAATAAACAATATAAAAGCCCGCTTGATGATTTGGATATTAAACACTTTTTATATACATTTGAAACTAAATAAAAGTCGGTAAGTAAACTTGACTTTATTAACTA
>JAUVIG010000504.1 GCA_030592825.1 Chlorobiota bacterium
ACAATGCTAAAATTCTTTTATTTTCAGTAGGATAATTTGCTCCTGAATAATACCAATTATCCGTATTAAAAGTCGGATTTCCGCCCGGCCATGCTTCATCAACATAAACATTGCTTTGTGGCCTGAATCTAACTCTAATTGTGTCAAGTATTGCTTTTACCGACTCAGAAAAAATGGGGTTTTGAATCCATGTATAATCACTATTGTTATTTAAACTGTCAGGAATATCCGGCAATGTATCAGAACTTATTCCCATTTCACCGGCATTGTTTAACATCAGCATTAAAGAATCATTAAATGAAATATTGTCAGGAGCATTTTTTATACCGCTGACAGCATTTAATAATTCATCATCCCAGTATACACTTCCGTTTGCTGTTTCTGTATGGTAATATTTTACATGCCCCCATACTTTACATACATAAAACAGTCTGTTGTAATAAATGCTGTCAGAAGGAACTTGTGCATAAGTCCCAAATGATATTAGTAATGTTATTGCAATTAAAGCCCACTTAACAGTTGTATTCATAACTTTGTGTTTATTAAGTTTATAATTATATTACCTAACGATTGACTAAACGGCGTGCGGAAAATTGAAAGATTATCTATCCGTTTTGCTGTGAGCCAAATTTTTGATTTACAATTTTAGTTATTTATAAAGCCAAATCAAAGATTTGGCGGTGTATATTTTTTGCTCATATTTTCAATATGCGACTACCGCATGACGTTTTAGTTGCTTGTTGTAAGTTTTTATTCATACTTCCAATTCAATTATCACAGGATTGTGGTCACTAAAAACACGTATCTTTTCATTGTCAATTACTTCACAGTTAACAAGAAACTTATTCAATTTGTTGCTTATAAAGAAATAGTCATTTTGCCAAGGTTTCTCACTACGTGAATGTCTATGTGTTTGTACAAAATCAGAATAATAATTATCATAACAGTTTTTCAATCCAAAATTTTCAAGTCTGTCAAAAACAAGTTTATTATCTTGGGTCTAAATCAATTTGAATGCTTACGTTATAGTCGCCCCCAATAATCACTCTGTTTTTTGTTTTGTTTGATTGTAAAATGCCAGTTAAGTCAGATAATATTCTGTGTAAATTAGGTGTTGCGTATATCACATTACTGATTTTTTCAAATAAACCATATAATGAAATTACTATTAAATCTAATTCGTCTGATATAGTAATTTCACTGGCAGTCACTGCTCCAAAAAAATTATTATTGAAATTTAATTCTTTAATTTTGTGTTTTTTTGAGTAAACACCAGAACCCCATGGTCTTGAATTTCCAATTTCATTCCAAACTAATTTGTTCTTATCAAGAATATCATAATTTGGGTAAGATTCTTGAAAAAGTAAAGTATCACAATCCAATTTATTAACAAAGTAGTCCCAAGATTCTAAACTATGTTTTTTATGACTCCAATAAGCCATATTCCAACTGCTAAATTTTATTGTCTTTGTTTGTTTCAATGTTCTTTCTTAATTACTTACATCTGTATAACAGCATCGGTTGTTATTTCTATTATAGTTGCAAGTGTATTTTATTCAGCTAAAGTATTGTTTTATAATATAATATCCAATATTTGTTTTTATTATCAACTTTTCCGAAATATTTAACTTCAGCAAAGTTTGTTGATATATTCCTTTATATCTATTCATTATAATAAGTAACTTTATATCCTAAACTTAATATTTCAGTCTAAATATTTAAAATAACAATCACACACAGGATAATTTACCTGATTGTTTATTGTTTCCAGATAGGCAATAAGGGTTTCGGCAGCCGTTAAGATTTGAGTATTTCCGTTTGCCGGAAAACAGTTGTCGTAAACAGCCGGGATATAATCATTAATTCCGATTGATAATATAGTATTATCCGGAATAATATTTCCGCTTGTATCTTTTATTTCAATGTTTTCTCCAACTTGTTCAATTTGAATTCCTGAAAAGTAGAAACCTGAAGCTGATTCGATTAAAAAGTTTTTTATTTCAGCTACAGACATATTGTAAATAATTGTTCCGTTGTTAAACGGGGAAATTTCATATATTTCTCTTTTTGTAATATCGCCTTCATCCAAACCGGCTCGAACACCGCCGGTATTCTGAAATGCAACATCAACATTCATATATTCTCTGAAAGCATCAGTATAAAAACATCCGATATTATACTTTTCATGATTTAGATGTGAGTATCCTATAACATCATCTAAAAAAGGCATGCTGTTATTATATTCGTCAATCACGGTTTTTAAATCGACATCATAATTTTGATATGTGTTTAAATCAATTAATTCAGTATGAATGGATTCAATTGCTTTGTTTTTTACTTTTATCTCGGTTTTTCCCAAGTAGTTAAGATATTTGCCTGCCATAAGTACAGGAATATTATTAACAACAGTATCTGATAATTGATTTGTGTGCCCGCCGATTATTAAATCAAAATAAGGAAATTGTGAGGCTAATTTAAAATCATCAAATCTTTCATCATACTCGTATATGCCAAGATGAGTTAAAGCGATATATAAATCTGATTTTTCTTGTTCTTTAAGATTTGAATATTGAGAAACTACATTTTCAGGTCTTTCAAAAATGAGATTTTGAATTTTCCGCGGATGGGTGGAAGGGATAACAGCATCATCTTTGCCGTTGGTTTCAAGCAAACCGAAAAATGTTATTTTCAAATCACCGATGTTGATTGTATTGTATTCAGGCGGTTCCGGAATACCGGTATTTCCCATATCAACATTAGCACAAATCCAAGGAAAATCAGATTGTTGCATTCTGTCCTCAAAAATTGATTCTCCGTAGTCAAACTCATGATTGCCGATTACCATTATATTAAAACCAATTGTATTCATAATGTGTATTATCGGATATCCTTTCGGAGAATAAATATCAACAATAGGATTCCCCGAAAATATATCACCTGCACATGTAACTATAACATTTGTTTCTTGTTTCTCCTTATCAATAATATGCTTCACTTTTGAAAAATTATCTATTTGTCCGTGAACATCATTGATAAAAAATATTGTTAAGTCTTTAACTGTGTCATTATTATCAAGATTATCTTTTTTACAACAGACAATCAATAAAATAATTGAGATAACAATTAATATTTTTTTCATGATGTTATAAA
>JAUVIG010000547.1 GCA_030592825.1 Chlorobiota bacterium
TAATATTATGAATGGTGTCTTGATTTTATCCGTTTTTATTTTATGATTTGGGTTTAAGAAATCTCTTAGTAAATAATTTCGCTGAAACTGAAATCAGAACTGACAAGGGGCAAGTTTTTGAGAATTATGTTTTTTTGCGTTTAAATGAATTATATAGACAAGAAGAAATGAAATTTTGGAGAACAGCAGATCAGAAAGAAGTGGATTTTCTTGTAAGTGATTCATTTGAGAAAAATATTGCTTTCGAAGTAAAATTTAATGCATCAGGGATAAAAACCTCAAAATATAAAACATTTAAAAAGAACTATCCTGAGTTTGATTTTCAATTTATAGAATACACATCAAATAATTATCCGGATACAATTCCTGTGTTAAAACTTTAACAATTATGCAATAAGCTAATTGGTTTCAAATTGTTGCAGATATTTTCATGTAGTTGATTCTGTTTTGAGATTGCTTAATATCAATTTTGTAAAGAAGACAAACTTAGTAGTAGAAAATATAGTTTGATTAATAATTTTTTTGTAAATTTCGTAGGAAATTCACCGATGACTATATTCTATTAAGTTGTAATAGAAAAAGTAAAACCTAAAAACCCGTTATGCAAGACAAAGCAATAGCTGCAATAGGACAATGGCAACTGGAACAGAAGAAAGATTTGGACGAGGTTGATCTGTATATTGAGAATATGTTTCCGGGGAAGGATTACCAAATGTTGCTACTTGTTTTTGAAATAATAAACAACAATGGCGGATTGAAATGTGAATACAAAGGTATTGATATTGAAAAAGTAAGTTCGGAAAAAGAAGATTATAGAAAGTATGCATATAGGAAGGGAGCTGCAAGAGGTGGAGATATTACATTTACTACAAAATTAAGTAATCCTGTTGATAAAAAAATCAAAACATTAAAGGAAACAACATTTAAAAAACTTTTTTCATTAGAAAAAGATTTTCCTGAAGAAATAGAATATTTCAAATTAATTAAGGAAAGTTTTGTTGAAGCTGAAAGTTTAATTAAAACAGAATTAACGGAGTTATTTGAACATTTCGATAAAAATGAAGCTATTACAACCGGATTGTCTTTTAAAATAATAGAGGCAAATAATGAGAAGTTTTTAAGAGATTATAAGATAATAAAATCAATAATAATAGATTCTGGGGTTTCTACAAAATACATTCATGCAGGTACAGAATCAAAATCAAGATTACAAATTTGTTCTGTAACGGGAGAAAACGAAGAAGATATATACGGATTTGCTGCACCTTTTAAATATTCAAGTCCCGATAAACCCGGATTTATAAGTGGCTTTTTTAATAAGAAATCGAATTGGCGAAATTATCCAATTTCGTCAAAAGTTACATTAACAGTTGAACTTGGAAGGAAATACATTCAGCAAAATATAACCGGATATTTTTACGGACACGAATATATGTTAGTACCTCATCCAATTATTCAAACAGATATAGAACATCTCGAAAAAATAATTTTTTTGCTTAAAACTGCTTTTGATGATGAAAAAACGGCAAAAAAAGAAAAGAAAAAGAGAGCGGAAGACAGAGTTCAACGATTAATTGCAGAAGAAAAAAACTATTTCAATTTAGATATTCTATTCTATAAAGAAGATAAAAAAACAAGAGCAATATCCATAAATCTGATGCTTGAAGAAATTTTACCTTCAAGATTCAGACAATTATTTATTGATGTACCGGAAACTGTAAATAAGAATAAGCTGTTCAAAAATGCAATTACAATTAAAAAGGAATTGCAGGATATAAAATTTAGTTACCAAATCATAATAAACTTTTTTTCATCGGATTTTCTTGATGTAGTAAACAAATTATTTCTCGGAAAAAAAATATCTGATAAATATGTATATGAAAATATCATTAAATTAATCCGGAAAAATTATAATGAAAGCAAGTCATCTGAAAATTGGGTTGAACCTACACATTGGTCCGTCAAAAAAGCGATTATGCTTATTTCATATCTGCAAGAATTAAAAATTATCAACTACAATAAAAATTATAAATATATGGAAGAAGAAAGCACACAAAAGGGAAAAAGTAGTTTTAACCTTAACGGTTTTAACGATTTTGTAAAAGAAAATTCAAATTTTCTTGATAGCGACATTAAGGCAGGAACTTTTGCTGTTGGCGTTTTAGTCAGATTTTTATTTGATATACAAAATGCGAGTCTCGGAAGTACTCCTTTTGAAAACAAACTTAGAGGGTACAAGTTAAATCCGGAACTTCTGATGAATGTATATACCGAAGCACTTGATAAAATTCAAAAATATCAAAAGAACTTTTACGTATATACAGATTTACGCGAAGTGATAAACCAATATTTTATTGTAAAATCAAATGATCTTAATAAAATGACAAACAATGAATTGTCTTTTTATTTTGTTGCCGGTTTGGAACTTGGCAGACAGTTTAAAAATAAAGATGAAATTATTAAACAATAAAAATTTAAGATAATGAGCGAAATAATTAGTAAAAGAAGCGAAATTCTATTCTTATATGATATAGAAAATGCTAACCCAAACGGTGACCCTTTAAACGAAAATCGTCCGCGTTTTGATACAGAAAGCAGTACTGTTTTAGTAACTGATGTTCGTTTAAAAAGAACTATTCGTGATTATTGGTATGAATACAAAGGCTATAACGGCACCAATGGTAAAGATATTTTTGTGAGAGAAACAAAATACAATGACGGTGATAAAGAATACATTAAAGACGGAAAACGAAGAGCAAAAACACCCGAATTTGATGAACAAGTTGATAATATTCTGAATATTTGTATTGACATAAGAACTTTTGGTGGAGTAATTCCTTTGAGTAATGCTTCTATCACAAGAA
>JAUVIG010000235.1 GCA_030592825.1 Chlorobiota bacterium
ATACGGAGAAAGTAAACCGGCTTATTTGCCTTTTGACATTGAAGAAAACAGAACCAAAAACAGAAGAGTTGAGCTTGAAGTTATTGATGTTAATGAAGAATGATAAACAGTCGGCAGTCTTCAGGAAGCAGTCATAAAAAAAAGATTTATTAATTAATACCGGAAGAAGTCAGGAAACTGTTAAATTGTATGATGAACAACCATGATAAATACAAAATAAACAAATAAGTAGATAAACAATTTTAAAAATATAAATCAAAAAATTTGCTGAAAAAGCATAGCTTAATAAGATTATGAAAAATATTACAATTACAGCAATTCTGTTTTTTATTTTCATATTTAATATAAGTTCTTTTGCACAAAAGAAATTGGATTACAAGGATGTCTATGATGTTGTTTTGAGTAAAAATAATGAAAAAGCTTATACATTATTATTAGCTTATCAAAAACAAGAACCTGATTTTGCAAATACCTATTTTCAACTTGGGCTTATTGCAAAACAATGGGCTAAAGAATTCAACCCTTTTACAGAATTTGTATATACTAAATTTTTCATTTACAATACAAAACTATATTTTAATTTGGCAAAATTTAAGCTGGAAAAAGAAAAGAAAAAGAATATAAACTACTATACAAATATTAGAATTGCAACTGAAAATAAAAAGCTTTCTGTTGATGATATTACCGAATTTATTGAAGAACAAGTTGAAGAAATTAAAATTTATGAAGAAAATATCATCCAAATCATTACATATTTCAATAAAAGCAGTGATAAATATAACGAATGTGTTGATATTTTTATGGACATAAACCGTGAATACAGTAAAATTAAAAACATCTATTTAACACAAGAAAAAGAATTTTTATTAAAAACCGAACAACTTGAATCTAATTTTGATTCAACAATATATTATTTTGAACAGTATAAAAATGCAACCGATAAATATCCTATAGCCGGATATGATCAAAAGTATATACTAAAAGACATAATAACTTACAGGCTTGACGGGCTTACAAATTCTAATTTTTTAGAAAATAATTTTTCATTATGGAACTACAAAAAATGGGTACGAAAAGTTAAAGAAACTAAGGATGTAAATGTTTCCGAAAACAGAAATGATATTTTTTCAATTGATTCTTTAATGAAATCAAAGATCAATCAATTGTCGAAAAGTAATTTTTCTGACTCTCTTAAACCTTATAAATTAAATGAAAAGTTAGTATATAAAATTGAAAAATTTGATAATAATTCATTATTGGTAAAGCTGTTTAAACTTAATGAAACGAAGATAAACTACTTAACTTTAGTTAAAAAAACGGTTAATGACACAGCAAATTCCGATAAATTCTCTCTTTTTCAATATGCACAATATTGCAATATATTAAGAGAAAACAAAATTATATCCGACAGTTTAAATAAGAATTTTCGAATAAGTATTAATGCAGAGCAAATCAGAAAATATAAAAACTTCTATTTGTCAGAATATAATGGTATGACGGGGCTGAAAGATTATGCATACAGGCAAGAACTTTTTTTTCAAGAAAAGCAAGATGCTGTTTTTAAAAATCTTAAAAAGAAACTATTTGAAACGGAATATGATATAAAAAACGGCACCTTTTTTTATTATAATAAGTTAACAGATATTAAAAAAGCATTTGTAAATAAGCAAAATATTAATGCGAACGAATATTATATTTCAGATTTTATAATTGATAAAAATAACAAATTAACATTAAGTGGTTTTTATAAAACAAAGAAAGGCAATTTGGCAGGGTTCACAGGTCAAACTGAAAACATGAAAAAATTTAAAGTTTTCAAGAAATCAAACATTTCTGATACTTCTGATATTATAAATACTTTGATTGAAGACTTTAAAGGAGGTTATTTTACAATTGAAACAAGTATCGGTAAAAGTATTGTAAATACTCTGATTAAATATTCCGCGAAAGGACAAATTATAATGAAAAAGAAATTGCCGTATAATAAAGTTCCGAGAATAATGAAGTTTGATGATATAAATAATTCACTGATAATAGTTTTTAACGGTTACAAAATTGATGTATTAAAGACAGATGATGATGAACAGATAATATACCGGTTAAATTTAGATGATGATTTACAGTCTTATGCCATAAATATAAAGGCAAAGGCATACATTTTTGACATTATTAAAATGGATACTCGTATTTTCTTATTCAGTAATTATTTGTCTTATATTGATTTAACAGGTAACGAGCATGTTTCATCAGCAGGTAATTCAATGCAAGAAACAAATATATTATTAACAATTATTTCCGGGGACGGATTTGTTGAAAAGCATGTTACTGTTAAAAAGGATAAAGCATTTTTCGGAACTAAAGCGATTAAATTAAACAGTAATACAATCAATGTTTTAGGATATTTTTCGCCATACATCAATAAAAATTATGATGTATTAACAGAAAAGGAACTGTATTATTTAATAATTAATTCAGATGCAGAAATACTGTATTCTACTTGGCATGATTAATGCCCAAAATGAAGAATATAACCGGCATTTAAGTTATGGGTTTGAGAACTTAAGACTTGCAACACCTAATAACTGTTTGTTTGCTTGATTGCAATAAATTATTATTGGTGCATATTAAAAAATCTTAGTATCTTTGTGTTAAATATTAGAACTCTGTAAAATGGATTTAAAAAAATATTTAAGTATTTTGTTAATACTAATCCTTTCCGGATCTGCATACGGACAGGTTGAAAGTAAAGGTATTCCTTATATAAAAAATTACAGTAAAGCTGATTATGACGGGAATCCTCAAATATGGTCCATCATTCAAGATGACAGAGGCATCATGTATTTTGCCAATAATACATATATACTCGAATATGACGGAAAAACATGGCATAAAATATTTTTGCCCGGAGATCCTTTTATATATTCATTAGCAAAAGACAGTGCCGGCAGAATATATGTGGGTGCAAGCCTAAATGAGTTTGGTTACTTGGAAGTTGGTGGTGACGGTAACATGAAATACAAAACTTTAACTGATAAAATCCCCGAAGATAAAAAACAATTCACCAGAGTTACTCAAATTCAAAAAACAAAAAAAAATCATATGGTGTTTGTAACACCACTTACAGTCTATATATATGAAAATGACACAATTAACACAATTGATGTAAGTAAAGCTGAAAATACTTTCAGTGGATCATTTAAAGTAAACGAGCAAATATTTGTACATGAAAAAGGGAAAGGAATTTTTGAATTTGTGAATGGCCAATTAAAACTTCTTGAAGCAACAAATGACATATATTCAAAAAGTCAACCTTTGGGTATGTTCCCAGGACCAAATAATTCAATCTATATTACAAGTTGGCAAGACAGCGTAAGACTTTTATCCAAAGAACATTTAGAAAGTGTTGATAGAAACCCGTTGTTATATAGCTTAATATATCCTGCAGTATATGATGATAATTATTTTTTAGGCGGATTATACGGGAAGGGAATGGTGATTACTGATAAGAACCTGAATGTAATTAAGTATATATCATCAGATAACGGCCTGCATAACAATACGGTTTGGTGTGTTTATGCTGATGTGAACAAAAATATTTGGGTCGGAACAAATGATGGTATATCTGTTATTTATGCTAATTTACCTAATACCCCATTTTCTGATCAATCGAATTTGACAGAAGCTGTATATACATCTATTCAACACAGTAATAATTTATATATTGGAACTTCAACCGGGGTGTTCTTCAAAAATTTTTCTGATGAAAATTCAATTCAAGGAGGAAAATTTGAGTTAATTGAAAATACAAAAGGACACGCTCAAATATGGAAAATTGATGCACTTCACAATACATTACTTTTTGCAGGACAATTTGGACTGTTTCAGATTGTAAATAATAAAGCAAACTTAATCGGACCTAATGTAAGTATTAAAAATTTTATTGAGCTTTCTAATTATCCTAATAAATTTTTGACTATAGGCGGACACGGATTATCATTGTTTAAGTTTCAAAATAATAAATGGGAATTTGTTCATAAATTAAAAAACTTTAAAGGAAATTACAGACATATTGAAGAAGGTGAGAATGGATATATATGGGTATCAGACAGAAGTAAAGGAGTTTTCAGATTAAAATTAAATACTAAATTAGATTCAGTAATTGAAGAAAAAACGTTTACCACAGATGACGGTTTGCCGGATATTTACGGAAATTACGTTTTTAAAATAGATGATAAAATAATATTTACGACTAAAAAAGGAATTTATACATTTAATAATGAATCAGATAAGTTTGAAAAAGATGCTGTGTTTAATAATATTTTTAACAGAGACATCATTATTGATAAAATATATCAAGCAAGCAACGGTAATATTTGGTTCAAAGAGGTTATTGAAGACCCGAAAATTAAAAACAAACAATCTTGGGAACTTGGTTTAATTAAGAAAACTGCAGACGGTTATCAGGTCATAAAAACACCATATTATAAAGTTAAGAATAATATTTATAGTATAAATCAAATCTCAAATAATGAACTTGTTGTAGGTACAGAAACCGGTTTTGTACTTTATAATTTAGATACAAAAAAACAATTTGATAAACCTTTTAATGCCTTAATCAGAAAAGTTGAGTTCATTAAAAACGACTCATTACTGTTCGGAGGTACATTTAGTGATGCAGATAACAATATTGGTCCCGGTCAAGACCCAAAGCGAATTCCTGAAATACCATATGAATATAATGATTTAAGGTTCTATTTTTCATCTGTTTTTTTCGAAGAACCCGAAAAAACGCAGTATATGTTTAAGCTGCAAGGAAATGATAAAGAATGGTCGGATTGGAAATCAATTACAAGCAAAGAATATTCAAATTTAGACCACGGAACATATACATTTATTGTAAAAGCAAAAAATCTATATAATATAGAAAGTGAAGTTGCCGAATATACTTTTGAAATTTTACCTCCTTGGTACAGAACCTTATGGGCTTATGTCGGTTATTTTATTCTGTTTGTTCTGTTCATCTACGGTGTAATACAACTTAGTATTTTCAGACTAAAAAAACAAAGGGAAAACTTAAAACGAATTGTTGAAGAAAGAACAAAAGAAATACAAATTCAAAAAGAAGAAATTGAAGCAAAAAATGAAACCCTGTCTGAACAAAATGAAGAGATTATTCAGAAAAACAATTCAATTACTGCAAGTATAAATTATGCAAAAAGAATTCAGGAGGCAATGTTGCCTCTGAAAGAAAAAATTACGGCAGGTTTAAAAGAAAATTTTATCCTGTTTAAACCAAGAGATATTGTAAGTGGTGATTTTTATTGGTATGCCGAAAAAAATAATAAAATTATTTACACTGCTGTTGATCGTACCGGACACGGAGTACCCGGAGCTTTAATGAGTATGATAGGAAGTGAAATTCTGACTACAATTGTGAACAAAAACATTACAAAAGCAGATGAAATTCTTGAAAAAATGAATGAATCTGTTATTAAAGTATTAAAACAAGACACAGAAGGATTTTCTCAAGACGGTATGGATATGGCTCTTTGCGTGATAGATAAAGAAAACAAAACCATTGAATTTGCCGGAGCAAAAAATCCTTTAATTTATATAACCAACGGCAAATTAATACAAGTAAAAGCAAACAGAAGTGGTATTGGCGGATACCAACAAGAAAAAAAGGACTTTTCAAGTCATATAATTCAATATGAATCTCCAACATGGTTCTATATGTTTACAGATGGTTTCCAAGATCAATTCGGAGGACCAAATGACAGAAAATATATGATCAAACGCTTAAAAGAATTATTGTTAGATATTCATTATAAACCAATGCAAGAGCAACATGATATCTTAAAAAAAGAAATCGAAGACTGGATGATAAATTCTCATCAAACTGATGATATATTGTTGGCTTGCATTAAGTTATAGCAAAAAGGGAAATTAAAATCAAACATTATGATAAGGAAAATTTTTAGATTGATACTAATCGCATTAGTATCAATCATTTTTGTTGTTACTTCATGTAAA
>JAUVIG010000247.1 GCA_030592825.1 Chlorobiota bacterium
CCTGATTATAAACACTTCGGATGCCTCGAACTCGAACATTCTAAACCAAACACTGACTTTATAGACAGATACTAAATAGTGCGCATTCATAAAATCAGAATATTGAAATATTGCCTGCTTGTTTGCCGATAAGCAGGCATTTTTCTGATGATCTGTAATAAATGTCAGTTATTTTGTTTGGTATATTGTTTTTTATCAATATCTTTCAGAATAATTAAATATAAGCAATTATGAAACACCCATGAGAACCAAGTTTTACACAAAACAGCATGATTAACAAATAATGTTAATTCCTTGCACATACTTGAAAGTGTTCCTATGTGCAGAGCAAAACAAATATTACAAACAGAAAAAAGCATTCAACTTACACAATATTAATTAATTGCAAAATTTTAGACACATGAAAAAACCGGTTTTATTACTGTTTATTTTGATCATAGGATTAAGCAACAGTTTTGCACAAAAAAACAAAGCATTTTTTAATCGTGCATTGAAAGAAAAAGAACGATTGAAGTATAAAGGAAACAATATCAGAGGCTATGTTGATTACACATACAATTACAATGAAGGAAAAAAAGATGATAGTGTACGACATTATAAAATCGTTAAAATTGATTCTTCGGGAAATGTAATAATGATTGCTGATTTTGATCAAAACAGAAAGTTTGAAACATTAAAGAAATTTATTTTTAATGATAAAAATGAAGTCATTATTTCATTTTATATTGAAGAAGGCAGATTAAAATATAAAACAAATCATTATTACGATCTTAATCATGAGTTGATTGAGAGTATAATAACAACCGAATTCGGGTCTGTTCATAAAAAAACATCTTATTATTATAATTCGGGAAACCGGATTTCTTATTTTAAAACTGTCGGTCCTTCCGGAAATATTATATCTAAAGGAAAACCAAAGTATAATGAGAATAAATTACCGAGAGAATGTAAAATTTATAAGGGAAATTCTGTTATTTCTGAATATCAATTTAAATATAATAATGAGCTGATCACAGAAGAGAGTTATTCAGAACCGGATGTTGAACTTCAAACGAATTTTCAATATTTTTATAATAATGATATGATTGATTCTTCTTTTTTGAAACTTAACAGTGTTGAATCATTTAATAAACGCAAATATTTTACTTTCGGCCAAAAGAAACGTAATATTGAGAAGTGGTTGGTAATACCGGATTTCAATAAGTATTATAAAGTTTATAATAATACGCAAAAATTTGTGTATGAAACACCGCCTCAATTTCCCGGTGGGAAGCAAGCGTTAATTAAATATATTGATGAGAATTTGAAATATCCGAAAAAGGCAATGAAAACCGGAATTGAAGGTTTGGTGATTGTCAGTTTTGTGATTGATGCAACAGGTACAACCGGTAATATAAGAGTAAATAAAGGCATTGATTATGAAATGGATAATGCAGCCATCAATCTTGTTAAAAAAATGCCGAAATGGAAACCCGCATTAAACTCAAACGGAAAAGAAACCATGTCTTCTTTTGAATTGCCTGTTAATTTTGTGATTGAATAAAAATGAAAGACCTGTCAGGTCTGAATATATTCTGTTGCTTTATAAATTCAATAATGTCAGAAAATTCCGAAAAGATAATAAATGAATTCAGAAAAGGAAATAAAACTGCATTCAAACAAATCTTTGATATGTTTTACAGCAGTCTGTGCCTTTTTACAAATAAATATATCAATGACTTTAAGGAAGCAGAAGATATTGCACAGGAGGTTTTTATTATAATTTGGGAAAAACGAAAAAATTTTTCAAATATATATTCCCTGAAAGCATTTTTATACAAAACTGCCAAAAATAAGTCATTAAATTTAATAAAACATTCAAAAATTAAAGCCAGATATACTGAAACTCAAATAAAAGAGCTTGAAACAGAGCGTTATTTTGCAGATCACTTAATTGAAGAAGAAACACATCGCATTATTATTCAAAGAATAAATGAATTGCCGCTGCAAAGCAGAAAAATTATTCTGCACAGTTTAAAAGGCCTGAAAAATAATGAAATAGCTGAAAAAATGGGAATCTCAATAAATACAGTAAAAACACAAAAGAAAATTGCATACAAAAAGCTGAAATTTCAATTAAAAGATTTGCTTTTCTTATACATTATTTTTCATTTGTTTTGAGAAATTGTATATTGATTATTTAATGAAATATTTAATTGTTCGTTCACCCTAAATTAAATTTTAAGTGTTATAATATTGAGTCCGCTCTGAAAATCTAAAAAATAAAAAATGCCACTAAAACACCAAGACACAAAAACCCACAAAACAGTTACTGTCAAGAAATTAATTTTAGTGAGATTTCGCCTGTCTGCCGATAGGTTGATGTTTTTGTGCTTTAGTGGCTAAAAATACTTTTCGGAGTGAACTCAATATTAAAACCTGAATAATTTGTTTTCAAATGGAAAAAACTAAATATTATATAACAATTTCGGAGCTTATAGAACAAGAACTAACTGGTGAGCTTAGCGAGGAACAAAAAAAAGAATTGGAAAATTGGATTAATTCCGGTTCTGATAACAGGTTATTATACGAAAAAATTAAAAACAAGGAAGAAATATTAAAGAAAATAAAACAAACCGAAAAAATTGATAAAAAAAGAGCATGGAAAAAAATTAATTCGGCAATTCTTGAAGATAAAAAAACTATAAAATTTCCGATGTCTCGCATTTTAAAATATGCCGCAATAATAATTATTCCGCTGGTAATCGGTATATTTATCAAATTTACTTTCTTTAACAATAATACAGAATTTACGACAGAAAATATTGAGCATTTTGACATTGAAGCCGGAACCCGGAAAGCTGTTTTAATCCTGTCTGACGGCACTGAACATAAGCTTGAAAACAATGAAAATAATAAAATAAAAACAAAAACAGGTGTTCAGATAAATAATGAAAATAATATTCTCGAATACCTCCGGAATGATAAAGAAAATGAAGATATTGCTTTAATTTATAATACTTTAAAAATCCCAAAGGGTGGTGAATACTGTATAATATTAGCCGACGGTTCCAAAGTTTGGTTAAATGCCGATACCGAATTAAAATATCCGGTCCGGTTCAACGATACAATACGCAGGGTTTTTCTTGAAGGTGAAGCATATTTTGAAATAACGCACAATTCTGATAAACCTTTTATTGTTACAACGAATAAATTAGATATTACCGTTCTCGGAACTTCGTTTAATGTAATGGCTTATAATAATGAAAGCCAAATACAAACAACGCTTGTTACAGGAAAAGTAAAAATAACCGGCTTAACAAATAATGAAACGGAAACTGTTCTGAAACCGGGTTTTCAAGCATCTCTTGATGTAAACACACAAAAAATGGTAAGTAAAAAAGTTGATACTTACATTTATACATCATGGAAAACAGGAAAGTTTATTTTTAAAAATGAAGAACTCAGCTCAATAATGCGAAAATTATCTCGATGGTATGATGTTGAAACAATTTTTAAAAATGAAGAATTAAAGAATTATCATTTTTCAGGCACCTTAAAAAAATATGATAATATTTCAGATATTTTAAACATGATTGAATTAACAACAAATGTATCTTTTAAAATATCGGAGCGTTCTGTTATCATTTCAAAAAAAGAATAGATAATTTTTGCATATTGCACTTGATTCTTGTCATTTATTTCGATTATTGCCTTTGTTTTTTATCTTTATTTGTATTTATTGCCTTTGTTTTCTGTAATATATTTCGATTATTGCCTTTGAATTTTGTAATATTAGTTGTATCTTTGCCTGTGAAAACTAATAATTTATTAAAATGACATACCTTAAACGACAGGTAGACACCGAATTAACAGTGTGGAAAAATTCTTTAAAAAGAAAATCTGTTCTACTCAGAGGTGCAAGACAAGTCGGCAAAACAAAAACTGTCAGAAATTTTGCAAAACAATTCGACAACTTTCTTGAAATAAATTTTGAAGAAAATAAAAATATTCATTCTGTTTTTCAAGATAATTTAAGTCCTTCCGAAATTTGTGAAAATCTATCGGTAATATTCAAAACAACAATAAGAAGTAATGAAACACTTCTGTTTTTTGATGAAATACAGGCGTGTATTCCGGCAATACAATCTTTACGTTTTTTTTATGAAAAGATGCCTGATTTACATCTTATTGCAGCAGGTTCACTATTAGAATTTGCTTTGGCAGAAATTCCTTCTTTTGGAGTAGGCAGAATACGTTCAATGTTTATGTTTCCTTTGTCTTTTGACGAATTTTTATTGGCTTGTAATGAGAGTAATTTGCTGAATATAAAGCAAAAAGCATCAACGCAGAAGCCACTTATAAATGCTGTACATAATAAATTATTAAAATATTTGAAAAAATTTATTATTCTTGGCGGTATGCCGGAAGTTATTTCAAATTATATTGAAACAAATGATTTTAATATGAGTTTTCAAATTCTTGATGATTTAATTATTTCATTTAATGATGATTTTGCAAAATATAAGGAGCGAGTTCCTGTTTCGCGTATTCGCGAAGTTTTTAATTCTGTTGTATTGCAAACCGGCGGCAAGTTTATTTTCTCTAAAGCGGCAACCAACACAAACCATAAGCAAATAAAAGAGGCGTTAAATCTATTGATTCAAGCCGGTATTGTTATTCCGGTTATTCATACAGCTGCAAACGGACTGCCGCTCGGAGCAGAAATAAATTATAAGAAACAAAAAATGCTGCTTTTTGATACAGGTATTTTTCTTCGTATTTTGAATTTTGATATTGGTGAAATGCTTACCTCAAATGATTTTAATGTAATAAATAAAGGAAATATTGCTGAGTTGTTCGTTGGATTAGAATATCTCAAATATCAATCATGCTATAAAAAAAGTGATTTATATTATTGGCACAGAGAAGCAAAAAACAGTAATGCCGAAGTTGATTATCTGTTCACAAAAAATAGTGATATTTATCCGATAGAAGTAAAAGCAGGAACAAAAGGTTCAATGCAGAGCATGAATCTTTTTTTGAAAGAAAAAAACAGGCAAACAGGGATAAGAATATCTGCCGAAAACTTTTCTGAATATAATAATATTTTAGTTTATCCCTTGTATGCAATAAAGAATAAATTATAAAAAAATTATTGAATATCCGCATACTCTCCTTTAGTTTAATTAAACAGATTGAAAATCAATTTGTTTACCCCTAACCCTAAAGGGAGCAAATTGATTTTCTTCACTCCCTTTAGGGATTGGGGTAAATGAAGAAAATCAATCATTAAAGTGGGGGAGTATGCGGATATTCATAAAAATTTTAAAAATTGTTTTCACCCCGAATTAAAATTTAGTTGTTATAAAGATAATTAAACATTTTATTGACAACTAAATTTATTCAAAGATGAAAAACGAATTAATATTAAAAATGAAATTAACAGCAATTTTATTATTAATAAGCTTTATGTATGTTTCGGCAGAAGGATTTTCGCAAGACGGGAATTTTAATATTTCAATGAAAAATGCAAAAGTGCAAGAAGTACTGGAAGAAATTCGACAACAAAGCAATTATGAATTTTTATATAATAACGAAGAATTACAAAAGTGTGATAAAGTAAATATTAATATTGAAAACGGTAGTGTTGAAGATGTTCTGCAACAATGTTTTGAAAAACTTAAACTTTCATATCAAATAACGGATAATGTTATAATAATAAAGCCGGACCCAAATAAAATAATTACCGGAAAGCCCGAAAAAATATTTGAACTGACTCAAACTGTCAGAGGCAGGGTTGTAGATAAAGAATCTCAAACTCCCTTACCCGGAGCAACCGTTATTATACTCGGCACCAGGCCCCTTAAAGTTGCTGTATCTGATTCGGAAGGATATTTTCGCATTGAAGAAGTTTC
>JAUVIG010000583.1 GCA_030592825.1 Chlorobiota bacterium
AGAATAAATCTCATCGGCGAACATACCGATTACAATAAAGGCTTGGTATTTCCTGCAACTATTGACAAGCATATCATAAGTGCTTTGGCAAAAAGTGATCAAACCGTTTCCGGAATATATGCCGTGGATTTTGATGAAACATTGGATATTAATCTCAAAAACCTTGAAAAGCATGAACAGGGAAGCTGGAAGAACTATGTAACAGGAGTAGTTTGGGGACTTCAAGAAAGAGGATTGCAAACAGGTAATTTTGATATTGCTTTTTCCGGAAACATTCCGATTGGAGCGGGATTATCTTCTTCAGCAGCATTAGAAAACAGCATTGTTTTCGGACTGAATGAACTGTTCAATTTGGGGCTCAGCAAAGAAAATATGATACAAATATCAGTAAATGCAGAGCACAAGTTTGCAGGAGTGGAATGCGGAATCATGGATCAGTTTGTCAATTTACACGGAAAGGCAGGTCACGCACTTCTGCTGGATTGTTCTGATTTATCATTTCAACACATTCCTTTACAATTAGAGGATTATCAACTGTTGCTGATCAACACAAACGTTAAGCACCGGCTTAACGATTCACCTTACAACCGGAGAAAAGCAGAATGTAAAGAGGGCTTGAGATTACTGCAAAGCGAAAATCCCGAATTAAAGTCATTGAGTGTTGCCGATTTGGTGCAATTGAATGCTTTGAGGGAAAAAATGCCGGACACGATTTATCACAGATGCCGATATATAATCGAAGAAAATGAGCGTGTCAGATCAGCCAAAACAGCCGTTGAAAACAGGCATTGGCAAAAGCTGGGCGAATTGCTCTTTGCCTCACATGAGGGATTGCGAGATTTATATGAAGTTAGTTGTGCAGAGCTTGATTTTATCGTAGATATGGCTGCAGAGCATGATGCGGTTTTAGGCAGCCGTATGATGGGGGGAGGCTTCGGAGGCTGTACTCTTCAGCTGATAAAAAAAGACAGAATGCAAGATTTTATATTTGCTGTAAATAAGGAATACCAATTAAAGTTTAATCAATCCGTCAGCACTTATTTAGTGCATATTTCCGGCGGAACACAAATAATTGAAGCATGAAGAAACAACTGCAAATTAACTCACACAGGCGATACAATATCCTGACAGGTGAATGGGTATTGGTTTCTCCTCATCGTAACCGGCGGCCCTGGCAAGGAAAGGAAGATAAAGTTACAACCCGTCAACGTGAATCATATGATGCCGAATGTTACTTATGTCCGGGAAACATACGATCTACCGGTGCCGTAAATCCGTTATATAAAGACACGTATGTTTTTATAAACGATTTTTCAGCTTTAAAAGAAAATGAACAACAATTTCAGATCAATGACGGCTTATTAAAAGCAGAGAATGAATCGGGTATTTGTAAAGTAATTTGTTTTTCACCCGATCACTCCAAAAGTCTGTCTGAAATGTCGGCAGCGAATATTGAAAAAGTGGTTTCCGTATGGCAACAAGAATACCTTGATTTGAGTAAATTAGAAAACATCAATCATGTACAAATTTTTGAAAACAAGGGCAGCATTATGGGTTGCAGCAACCCTCATCCGCATGGACAGATCTGGGCACAAAGCACTGTTCCGAACGAAATCCTAAAGAAAGACACCAAACAAAAACAGTATTTTACAGATAAAAATTCAAGGCTTTTAGAAGATTATATAAAACAAGAATCAAAACTCAAAGAACGTATCATTTTCGAAAACCAAGAGTTTGTGGTATTAGTTCCTTTTTGGGCTGTATGGCCTTTTGAAACCATGATTCTGCCGAGAAAATCGGAAGCTCATATCGGCATGATGACAGCGAGCCGGAAATCAGATTTTGCAAGTGCGATCAAGAAATTAACCGCAGCTTACGACAAACTTTTTAATTGTTCTTTCCCGTATTCTTCCGGCATACATCAAGCACCGGCAAATAATGAGAATCACCAACATTGGCACTGGCACATGAATTTTTACCCGCCATTGTTGCGCTCATCAACTGTCAAGAAATTTATGGTAGGCTATGAAATGTTTGCCATGCCGCAAAGAGACATTAGCCCGGAATTTGCCGCAAAACAATTACGAAATATTATCTGACTTAAACAATGAAACATAACGCCGTAAACGACAAGTATTATGGTTTTTTAGTGTGATAGCTTTAAGTGTTATATCCTGATTAATTCACAGGCCTGAAAATCAAAAACTCTGATACTGCCGGTTTGAGAACTTCCGGAGGTAAAAGACAACATAAAAACAATTGAAATAAAGAATCCTTTGGATATTATAATGAAAAATAATAGATTTGACACAAATAATAAAAGCAATTCAAAATAAAAAAACACATTACGTACAAAGTCGATATTAACCACACTGTTGTGTTTAATGCACTCTTGTGTTTACGTAATAAATATTTTGAGTTACTTTAATACAAGTGTTGCAGGTCATAAGAAAGGTAGTTTCATTAAAATCGGATAGTAAATTTTTTTAAAACAATTGCGATTTTATGAATATCGAACAAAGAATACTGAATATCGAATTTTGAAGTATGCAACAAATCTAA
>JAUVIG010000382.1 GCA_030592825.1 Chlorobiota bacterium
AAAAGCCGCCCCCAACCCATTTAATTACGGAACATACATAAATTATATCACAAAAGAAAGCGGACATATAATAATAGATGTTTATGATATGAACGGCAGGAAAGTAAGCACACTAATGGATGTTCGGCAACTTCCCGGAAGCGGTAAATTTTACTGGGATGGGACAAACGTTTACGGTCAAAAATTACCTGCGGGAACTTATATCATTAACCTGATCATTAATGATAAAATAAAAGAGTCGGTGAAGATTATAAAAAAGTAATTTCTGAAACCTGACAGGTTTTTAAAACCTGTCAGGTTTGGACTTAGAATCTCTTGGTTCAAGCCAAAAGAACAAATAAAAAAATCTTTTATAAATATTTATTAAACATTCCATTTCTTCCTAAGTTAATATTGAAAGAACTTTAAAATTAAGTAAAAAATAATGGTTTTAGAAATGGAATGTTTTTGATACGAAACAAATTTGTTTTAGCTGTAAAGCGGTTTTGAAAACACTGTATTCTTCAAACCCCCAACAAAAACTCCATTGTATCAATACCATCGGCATAATCCCATAATTGCGGTGACTGGCTCGTACCAAAAGATATGCAGGAATTTATTTCCTTGTCATTTGAAATTAGACACTGGATTTTATCAGCATTTGAATTTAGTAAATTATTTAATTCGTTCTTATTTTCATAATATTCAAAATAAAGAACTGAAATCGGAGAACCAAATCCTTTATCCTCTTTTAACATTAAAAAACCGTTATCAAGATGTGCTGTTTTATTTATAAGATAAATTGATTTATAATAATCGTAATTATTTCTGTATTTACAATGGTTAATAACATCCTCAAAACTTTTAACTGCATCAAAAAATTTATCAAATGAATAAGCTTTGGGAACAAATATTTTTGAAACATTACGGCAGCCCAAACCGAAATACATAAAAATATCCTGTCCAAGCAATCTTAATTCATCATGTGTTTCATTACCTGAAATCACAGCCACACCGTTTCTGTTTTTGCGTATTATATTCGGGTATTTCCCAAAATAATATTCAAAATAACGCGAAGTATTATCACTGCCTGTTGCAATAATTGCATCAAAATTGGTTAGTTTTTCTTCAGTAAATTCAATTTTATTTTTAAATTCAGGTTCAATGTCAATCAAAACTTTGGCAATAGCAGGCAATAATTCCGGGTCTTGCGATGAAAGTTTCCCTGCAAAAGTATTTCCCGAAATCAACACACATAAAAAGTCGTGAAAGCCAACAACAGGAATATTACCCGCCATTACAACACCTACCCTTTTTGATATTCTATTATTATTAAATTTTTTAATATACGGCTTGATCCATTTTTTTATGTTCTTCTCTTTTAAGCTTTCGGAAATTGAAGTTATTGCATTCCTGACATTTTCTTCGGTAAACCAAGCATTTTTTTCATAACTTGTTTTAATAATGTTGTTAAATGAATTGTAATGCTTTTTAAAGAGAACATTTGAATTATCATTAAACTCAACATCTTTTTTAAAAAAACTTAAAAATTCGCCTAAGCTGATAAATGTTTTAATTCTTTTATTTAAATCCATATTTTATTAATTTATAATTGTAATCAGAATAAAAACTAAATAGCTTTTTCGACCATAATATATATTTGCAAAAATACTTTAATTAATTTTATGATACTATCTTGTTTTTTATAGGTAAAATATTTTATCTTTGCTTGTTTTTTTTATCACAATTAATAACTAAAATATACTATTATGAAAAAACATAATTTTTATGCAGGACCATCTATCCTGCCGCAATACACGATCGAAAATACTGCAAAAGCTCTTTATGATTTTGCAGATACGGGTTTGTCGTTAATGGAGATATCGCACCGTAGCAAGCAATTTGTTGCTGTTATGGATGAAGCTGTATCATTATTTAAAGAACTCTTAAAAATCCCCGAAGGTTATTCGGTTTTGTTTTTAGGAGGCGGTGCAAGCACCCAGTTTGCAATGATTCCATATAATTTATTTATTAAAAAAGCTGCCTATTTAAATACGGGTGCATGGGCAAAAAAAGCTATTAAAGAAGCAAAAATATTTGGAGAAGTTGATGTTGTTGCATCTTCAGAAGATAAGAATTTTGCTTACATTCCTAAAGATTATACTGTTCCTGATGATGCTGATTATTTTCACATCACAACCAATAATACCATTTACGGAACTGAAATAAAAAAAGATTTGGATGTTAATGTTCCTTTAGTTGCTGATATGTCATCTGATATTTTCAGCAGACCGGTTGATGTTTCCAAATATACAATTATTTACGGAGGTGCTCAAAAGAACTTAGCTCCTGCCGGAGTTACATTTGTTATTGTTAAAAATGATGTTTTAGGAAAAGTGGACCATCCCATGCTTACAATGCTTGATTACAGAACTCATATTGATAAAGAATCAATGTTCAACACACCTCCTTGTGTTCCGGTTTTTGCAGCACTTCAAACATTAAAATGGCTGAAAAATTTAGGTGGTCTTGAAGAAATGTTAAAAATCAATGTTAAAAAAGCTGGTATGCTTTATGACGAAATTGACAGAAGTCCTATTTTTAAAGGAACTGTTTTACATAAAGAAGACCGCTCATTAATGAACATTTGTTTTGTGATGAACGACGGATATGAAAAATATGAAAAAGAATTCTTTGATTTTGCTTCCGAAAGAGGAATGATAGGAATTAAAGGACACCGCTCGGTAGGTGGTTTCAGAGCTTCTACTTATAATGCTCTTCCAATTGAAAGCGTTGAAGCTCTTATTAGTGTAATGCAGGATTTTGAAAAAACAATTTAAAAAATTTATTATTATGACTAAAGTTTTAATAGCAACCGTTAAGCCGTTTGCTCCGGCAGCGGTTAACGCGATAAAAGAAATCT
Source organism: Chlorobiota bacterium (assembly GCA_030592825.1). GTDB lineage: Bacteria > Bacteroidota > Bacteroidia > Bacteroidales > JAADGE01 > JAADGE01. Next base: position 2,903 of record JAUVIG010000382.1, read on the forward strand.
TTGATAAAGCAGGATATGAAACTATTCTTCTTGAAAAGTATCCGGAACAGTCGGATTTTGTTAAAGCAGTTGAAGATGTTGACGCTTTAATTATCAGAAGTGATAAAGCTACAAAAGAAGTTATTGATTCGGGAAAGAACCTTAAAATTATTGTAAGAGCAGGCGCCGGATACGATAATATTGACCTTGAAGCAGCTACTGACAAAGGAGTTGTTGCAATGAACACTCCGGGACAAAACTCAAATGCAGTTGCCGAACTGGCACTCGGAATGATGGTTTACCTTGTAAGAAACCAATTTAACGGCACTGCAGGTACTGAACTTCGCGGGAAAAAACTCGGTATCCACGCTTATGGAAATGTCGGAAAATATGTTGCCAAAATAGCAAAAGGTTTTGGAATGGAGATTTATGCTTATGACCCGTTCATCCCAAAGGAAACTATTGAAAAAGATGGTGTGAAAGTTTTGAACTCAGTTGAGGAACTTTATAAAACTTGTCAGTATATTTCAGTAAATATCCCTGCAAATGAAAAGACAAAAAACTCAATTAACTACGAACTTCTTTCATTAATGCCAAAAGGTGCTACAGTTGTCAACACTGCAAGAAAAGAGGTTGTTTGTGAAGAAAGCTTATTAAAAATATTTGCTGACAGAAACGACTTCAAGTACATCTCTGATATTGCTCCGGATTGTAAAGACGAGATTGCCGGAAAATTCGAAGGAAGATTTTTCTTTACACCTAAAAAAATGGGTGCTCAAACATCTGAAGCTAATATAAATGCCGGTATTGCAGCAGCTACCCAAATCATCAATTATCTTGAAAAAGGTGATAAAACTTATCAGGTAAATTAATCAAATATTTAACTAATTAAAATAACTAAAAATATGGAAAATGAATTTGACAATGAAAAAACATATACTTTCTTCAGGTTTGAAGATTTGAGAATATATCAGAAAGCACTGGATTATATCAATTGGGTTTATGAAGCAACAAAATTGTTTCCCGAACAAGAGAACAATGAATTGGCTCCAAAGTTTAATAATGCATCCAGAAATATTGCTCTGAATATTGCCGAAGGTTCTGCAAGAAATAAAAGTCAGTTTGTTTATTATCTAAAAATGGCAAAAAGCTCAGTTAGAGAATGTCTGGTTTATACAACTATTTCACATAATCTGAATTATATTACAGATATTATGACAGATGAATCAAGAAATACTTTAATGGAAATGACAAAAATGATTGGTGCTCTTATTTCATCTTTACAAAGAAATAATT
>JAUVIG010000284.1 GCA_030592825.1 Chlorobiota bacterium
AAAACAGAGTATAAAACCTTAAAAGTCTGTCTCAAACTTCATGAAATAATTTATGAATGAGTATTTTAAAATGTTTCCGTAAAAAAAAAAATAATGAACGAAGCTAATTCACTTTATAACCCAAAACAACAGCTACACAGCCTGTATTCGGTTGACTTTGGTATGTCGCAGGTATTTCGACATATACAATTAAGTTTTGATTTCGATCAGAAGTATAATTCCATTGTTTTGTATTTCCGTCTGTCGTGTTATCATAAATTACTTTACCCTGCATGGTTTTTATTTTGAAATTAAGAGCAGGCAAATTTTCTGCCCCTGTTACAACAACTCTGTAGGTTTTTCCTCTGAAAAAAGATTTATAAACAGTTAAATTATCTCCTTCACTAAGCATCATGGCATCAAATCGTCCTTCAGGCATATATTTTTCGGTATTAAGAATCTCAAAGCCTTTTGTTTTAACAAAATCAAGACATTGTGCATCAATTGTTTTCAGATTAAAAAGAAAAATTGAAATTATAATTGTTCCGGTTATTTTATATTTCATCAGCATTTCTTAACAAAAGCTAAAAATAGAAATAAATACGAAACTATCAAAAATAAAAAAAGCTGTCTCACAAAAAATCTTGTTTTGAGACAGCCTTCTTTATGAAAAGAGTTTTTATCCGGATTTATTTTATAATTTTCATTTCTTTTATTAAATGAGATGCACCTGCATATTTGTCAATTACAAATAAAACATATCTTATATCAACATTTATGCATTTTTGGAGTTCCGTTTCAAATGCAATATCTCCGCTCATTGCTTCCCAGTTTCCGTCAAAAGCAATTCCTATTAACTCACCGTTTCCGTTAATAACAGGACTCCCCGAGTTGCCGCCTGTAATATCATTATCTGTTGTAAAACAAACTCTCATTTCTTTTGATCCGTCCGATAATTTATGAGCATATTGCCCGTAATCTTTATTTTTATACAGATCTTTTAATCTTTGATGAACATAGAATTCATCATTTTTCGGAGATCCTTCGTTTTCTTTTTCCATATAACCTGCTAAAGTTGTATAGTGTTTATATAAAACTGCATCTTTTGGCTCATAATCACCAACAGAACCGTAAGATAATCTCATTGTTGAATTAGCATCAGGATAGTGAGCAATATCTGCTTCTTTTTCTAATAAGGCGGCGAGATATTTTCTTCTTCCTTTATTTAGATCATACATCATTTCTTCAGTTTCATGTTGCTTTTGCATATATAATGCATATATTGAATTTGCAACAATTACTCCCGGATCTTTTTCAAGTTCGGTCATATCCGGATCTTCTGAAAATTTGAAAAATTTATCTTTATCAACAAAGATTGAAGTAGAATATAAATAGTCTGCATATTTTTCAAAGTCCCCCTCATAGTCATTCTCTACTTTTTCAAAGAAAGTAGGATAATAAGATTCGGGAATATCTTTTTTATATGTCTTGCACATAGCAATAAATACTGCCTTATCAATTGGTTGATAAAAATCTTTGAAAAATTCTTTTGCATTTTTTTTGATTTCTTTAACAGCCTCATCATTTCCTACAGCTTTTTGCAATGCATAATAACTTCTTAATGAAAATCTGACAACTTCAGGACCTAACCAAAAAGCTTCAACCCAATAATTTTGTGCAATATTGGATTCGTTTAGTTCCTTTAATGACTTTTCAATAATTGGAAGAGCTTCTGCATATCTTTCTTTTCTTTCTTTCTTTTTGTTAATCCAATTTTCAATATCTTTTTCTTTATTTTGTTTCTTTTCAATAACATTCAGAGCTTTCAGACCGTTGTTTTGTCCGATTGAATACTTATAATAATTGGTTGATCTTGAATACTTTGAAGCATATTGAATTCTGATTTTATCGCTTGCATCCATTTCTTTTTTCATAATTTCTTGTTTGATACCGCGAAGTTTAATTCTTATCTTATTAGTATTATTCATTTCGTTTTCAACACCCCAAGAAGTCATATATCTGGTAGTGCCTCCCGGATATCCCATTATCATTGCAAAGTCACCTTTTTTGTATCCTTTTATTGAAATCGGAAAGAATTTTTTAGGATGAAACGGAACATTATCTTCTGAGTATTCTGCCGGTTTTCCGTCAGGTGCACAATAAATTCTGAACATAGAAAAATCTCCTGTATGACGAGGCCACATCCAGTTATCCGTATCTGCACCATATTTACCTATTGATGAAGGAGGAGCACCAACTAAACGAACATCTGTAAATGTTTCAGATACAAATAAATAATAATTGTTACCTTCAAAGAAAGGAACAACACGTGCATCATACCATTCTTTTGAATTTTCAACAACTTCTTTTTCCAATTTCTCGGAAAGTTTCATTATTACACTTTCTCTTTCTTTTTCAGACATCTCATCAGTAATAACAGCATTTATTTTTGCCGTTACATCTTCAATACTGATCAAAAAAGAAATGGTTTTTCCCGGATTCGGTAATTCTTCGTCTCTTGACATAGCCCAAAAGCCTTCAGTCAGATAATCATGTTCTACAGAACTGTGGGCTTGAATTTCTCCGTATCCGCAATGATGATTTGTTAAAAACAATCCGTCAGCTGAAACAAGTTCTCCTGTGCAAGACCCGTGATCCAATACAATTACGGCATCTTTTAAGCTGCCTTTGTTAATACTGTATATTTCTTCTGCCGTGAGCTTTAAACCCATTGCTTTCATTTTTTGCATGTTCAATTTCTGAACAAGTAAAGTCAGCCACATGCCTTCGTCATCTCCGTCAGCTTTTACGCTTGTGTTCAGGATTAATGTAAATATAATTAATACTGAAAGAAATTTTTTGATCATAATATTTGTTTTGTTAATTTGTTATAAAACTAAATTTTCTGTTAAGCTAAAATAACTTAATTTTACAAATATAGAAACTTGCAATCAAAATAAAAATATGTTTATACGAACAGTATTTTATTTTCCACAAAAAGTTAATTGCTAATAATAAACAAATAATTATGAGAGTTGATAACAGACTAAATACATCAAAATTAAAGATCGGATATATGATCATGTTGGGAATAATCTTAGCTTTATCAGCATATTATACATTTGAAAACGAGTTTAATTTGCTTTTCAAACTTTTACCGGTAATTTCCGGCATCATAATGTTGGTATACATTGTTCTTTTGTTAAGAAAATCGGATTATTTCTTTTTAGAATATCTCGGAAACAAGATTATCGTAAGATATTATACGGCACATCCTTTTTTAAGAAAATATAAATCTTTTGAAATTCAGAGGTCTTATTTTCACGATTATGAAATACGAAAGAAGTTATTCGGCTTTCTGCAAACTGTTCAGTTTATTGTAAAAACGCCCAAAGGAAAATTCAGATATCCTCCTTTGAGCATTACATTATTAACAGCCAAACAAAAAACTGATTTAATTAGAATATTAAATGAATTGAAAGAAAAATAAACGATTGTCTTGTAAAATTTTCATTACAGCAAATTTTTTGGTTGTCTCTTTTAATTCTTTTGTGACTAACAGTCCACAGTCTTCAGTCATCAGTTTGTTTTTTTCTTTTTGACTGTTTACTAAAGACTGCTTACTGAATTATGCTTTATAAAAAGGTAATTTTACAATTTTTGCTTTCAGCATCTTTTTGCGAACTTTTATGTAAATTTCATTGTCAAAATTCCAACTTCCTTTATTTATATATCCCATACCGATCCCTTTTTTCAACATAGGAGACATGGTTCCTGATGTTACGTTTCCTATCAAGTTGTTTTCTGAATCATATATTTCATAATCTTTTCTCGGAATACCTCTGTCGATCATTTCAAATCCTCGTAATCTTTTGTCAACTCCGGTAAGCTTTTGATCTTCAAGTTGTTTTCTGTTAATGAAATTATTACTTTCATTAAATTTAGTGATCCACCCCAAACCTGCCTCAATAGGAGAGCTGTTATCATTAATATCATTTCCGTAAAGACAATAGCCCATTTCTAATCTTAAGGTATCGCGGGCAGCAAGTCCTGCCGGTTTAATATTAAATTCTTTTCCGGCATCAAAAACAGCATCCCATATCTTCTCGGCATCATTATTATACATATACAACTCAAAACCACCGGCTCCGGTATAGCCGGTTGCAGAAATAATTACGTCTTTTACTCCAGCTATCTCTCCAGTTACGAATGTGTAAAATTTGATTTTTGAAAGATCAATATCTGTCAGTTTTTGCAATACTTTTTCGGCATTCGGTCCTTGAACAGCGAGTTGCGAAATATTATCAGATGCATTTTCAAGTTCTGCATTTTCTGAATTTTGTTTAACTAACCAATCCCAATCTTTTTCAATGTTTGAAGCATTAACAACCAGCAAGTATTTTTCAGGTTCGTAATAATATACGATTAAATCATCAACTATACCGCCGATGTTATTCGGGAAACAAGAATATTGAGCTTCTCCCACAGATATTTTAGAAATATCGTTTGATGTAACTTTTTGAACAAAATTATATGCATTAGGGCCTTTTACCCAAATTTCTCCCATATGAGATACATCAAAAACACCGACGTTTTCTCTGATATTAATGTGTTCATCGTTTATACCGAAATATTCTACCGGCATTTCAAATCCCACAAATTCAACCATTTTTGCACCAAGTTCTTTATGTTTTTTATTGAATTCTGTTGTTTTCATTTGTTAATTTTATGTTTAATATTAAATAAGCTGTTCCGCAAAGATACGAAACAGCTTCATATTAATTTATGATTAATAACATTTTAAAATAATTTTCCTATTAAGTCAACAACTCTCGCTGAATAACCCCATTCGTTATCATACCATGAAAGAACCTTTACCATATTTCCGTCAATTACCATAGTGCTTCCTACATCGAATATTGATGAATGCTCGTTTTGAATAACATCAACTGAAACAATAGGATCTTCACAATATTGTAGGATTCCCTTCATTTCACCCTCTGCAGCTTTTTTAACGGCAGCATTTACTTCTTCAACAGTAACATTTTTTTTCAGTGTTACAACAAGATCAACGAGTGAGCCTGTAGGTGTAGGAACTCTTGTTGCCATACCGTTTAACTTTCCGTTCAAATCAGGAATTATTTTTCCGACAGCTGCAGCAGCTCCGGTTGTTGTGGGAATAATAGAAACACCGGCAGATCTCGCTCTTCTGAGATCGCTATGAGGTCCGTCAAGTATAACTTGATCATTTGTATATGAATGGATTGTATTTATTAATCCTTTTTCAATTCCAAAATTATCATTAAGAATTTTTGCAACCGGAGCAAGACAATTTGTAGTACAAGATGCATTTGAAACACATTCATC
>JAUVIG010000325.1 GCA_030592825.1 Chlorobiota bacterium
AAAGCAAAAGCAAAGACCTTGTTTGCAACTCATTATCACGAACTTAATGAAATGGAAAAATCTTTTAATCGAATTAAGAACTTTAATGTTTCTGTTAAAGAACTTGATCAAAAGATAATATTTTTAAGAAAGTTGGTGCAAGGCGGCAGTGCACACAGCTTCGGTATTCATGTTGCAAAACTTGCCGGCATGCCGCAAAGTATAGTAAAACGTGCGAATATAATTCTTAAAGAACTTGAACAATCCCACAGAAAAGAAGAATTAATTGAAAAAGTTGATGATCTTGCAGAAAACCGGGAAGGATTTCAAATGAGTATATTCCAATTGGACGACCCCGTATTAAAACAGATCAGAGATGAAATAGCTAATTTGGATATAAACAATCTTACCCCCATAGAAGCCTTAAATAAGCTGAATGAAATAAAAAAACATTTAAACTTATAAATCGGAACATCCAACTTTGGCAAAGTTAAATAACACATTCAGTGTTTCGCGGCACAATTAATCTTTTATGCAACGGTTTGATAAAACAAATGTTTTATATTCATTACATTTACTTATTTATTAACCAAAATCGGAATTGTTATTTTTCAGGCACTACAATATTTATCTTATTTGTAAGATTGTTAAAATCTGATATATTGCTTGTTATTAGGTCGGCTGATATTTTATCTGCTGTTGCAATTATGAGAGCATCCGGTAATTTTATTTTTGTTTTCTTTCTGAATTTTATTGCTGTATCAGCTATTTCTTTATCAAGATTAATAATTGGTATTATCTGTAAAATTTTTTCAATTGCTGATTTTTCTTGCTCATTTTTAAAGTTGTATCCCATGATTTCCGTATAGCAAATAATTGAAGTGTATAAACTTTCATATTTATCTACAATACTTTTTAATGAAATATTCCCTTTTGATGCATCAATAATTACATTACTGTCTAATAGTGCTTTATTCCCATTCATTTCGTAATTGTTTTTGCCATTCTGTTGAATTTTCAATTTCTGAAAACACATTTAAGTTTTGAGCATATTTAAAAGCAAATAATAATTTTTGCTTATCATAGTTTCCTTTTTCTTCAGGTAACATCATTATTATTTTTACTTTTTTGTTATTATAAGCACTGTAATCAAAAGGGATTTTAATCATACCGTTTGTTACGTATGTTTGAAATTCTAATGCTTGCATATTGTTATTTCTTATGATTGTTTATACAAAAATACAACTAATTTTTTAATTATGAGACAGAATTTGCAATTAAGGATTTACTGATAAAATTGATGATCTGTTTTTTCGCAGAAAAAGAGTACCGATTACCGGTTCTTCGCAGCTTCCAAGCTGCGAAGTGTTAAACAACAGGCTCTGCTTGTTAAAATGCTAAAGCATTTTTAAACTCACCGTAATCCACGGTAAACTCAACATTTCAATTGTTAACAGATTATCTAAACCGGCATAATTTTTTGCACTTGAATAAATATATTCCGTTTTGATCTTTTATTTTGTATCCTTCTTGCATATTATATTGTTTTGCATAAAGTAAATGCTCACGCATTTATGTAGGCAAAGACTACAATTTATTTCCGACATAGCTTGGAAGCTGTGCAGAACGGCGTTGTCTGTTTTTTTTGTCCTACGTTGGACAGGTATTTCCGTTTTCATCTAATTCTACAATTCAATAATCGCAAGCTCCGTGATTACAGCTAACATCACCGTCATATAACACTGAAAAACTTGCAACAATATTACTGCTTTCTAATTTTTTATTGAGGGTTTCACTCCAAGTGAAGCCCTCAATTTTTCAAAAAAAAAATCACTACGCAGTAAAATAATCAAATAGTCAAATAGTCACCCTTCGACTCCGCTCAGGGTAAAAATAAATTAATCCCGTAAACAGCGAACTGAAAAGCCATAACTCTTATTGCTGCTGCCACGATTTACATCGCTGTAATCGTAGAGCAGTCTCCGGTACCATGTGTATGTTGCATCGTACTCGGTAGCCGACCAAAAATAGCCGTTGCTACCAAGACCGCCGAAATCACCGTGATCGTAATGGCGGTAACCACCCGGAAGAGCAGTAAAACCGCTTTCGTTTGTAGCATCTGTATTTGGGTTATCCCAGTGTGTTGTGCCGGCTTCTTTCATCTTACCGCCTTCATCTGTTCCTCGCCAGTTGGTTGCATCGGCTTGTGCCTGCGTCATGCCAAGTTCCATTTCAAGTTCTTTCCATTCTGCATCACTCGGCAGATGCCAATCGTCAGGGCAAACTCCTTGTACTCCGCTGGGGTTGGTATCACTGCTGACGGCATTATCACCCATTGCAGCAGCCCATGTGTATAATGCACCATAGGTGTTTTTATAAGCAGATTCATTATCATCATACCAACAATAACCTTTGTCATCATCCTCCAAATCTGCCCAATCTGCATTGTTTGAAATAAACGGGATTTCCGTTCCGTCAGCATAATGTGTTACTTTCAGGTTTTCTGCCATCCATACTTGGTTGCCTATTACAACTGTATTGTATGAGTTACCGTCATAATCTGTTACTGTTGTCGGGGCTGTAGTAAATGTTTGTACGGTTTTACTGTATCTTATCTCATCTTCTTCAGAATAGACACGTACATAATAACTTGTGTTTGGAATAAGCTCTGTAATTTGTTCTGTGAATATACCGGTTTTTGCATTTTCTCCGGCGTATATTGTTTTATCGTCTTCAACAGTAGGCATGTTTCCTGTTCCGTAGCAATAACCGTATGTTTTCAAATTATCACCTACTTCAAGTATCTCGGTTGAAACGTTTACACTGTTATAAGTTATGTTGCTTATTTCCGACGGAGTATAAATAGTTTTTGTTACTAATTCAAATTTCTTACAACCTGTGCTGAAAAGAATAAGAATTCCTGCAACTGATAATATATAAAATTTTTTCATGGTAATCTTTTTTGTTATGTTCAAAGTTAAAAGTTCCCTGCCTGACGGCAGACAGGAAAGTTCAAAGAGTTCAAAGTTTTTCAGACAGTCACGGCGTGGCTTTTTTAGTAATTGAACAGATTTCTTTAAAATCTGTGATATTTAATAAATTTGAGCCGCACTGTGACTTTTCAAGTTTCAAATTAGTTATCACCGTGCCACGCTGTAGCGTGGCACGGTCTGTTCTGCTATTTTATAAAATAAAATTCGCCGGTAATAGATGAATTTGTCCATGGGATTTGTTTTCCGCCTGATAATCTTTGCACATTTCCCAATACTTTTCTGAAAATCATTCCTATTTCCAAACCGGGTGTTTGTATTGCTTTCAGTAATTCTTGCGTATAAAGTCCGTTCTTACCTTCCCCGTCGGAAGCCGTTGAACCGGGTGATGTTGCATAGGCAATTAAAGTTCCGCTTCCTTCAGCATATATGGATGCAAGCCCTCTGCTGCCGGAACGCATGCTTCCTGCAAACGGATTATCACGACATGCATCAAGGATTATAATATTCATTCTGGTTCCGGCATCTTGCATATATGCTGTTATTGTATTCATTCTTAAAGCTTCGTCTTGTATGTCGTACTCTTCTTTTATGTCGTGATTTACGGGTATTAAATAATTTTCGCCTTTTACCTGCACACCGTGTCCGGCATAGTAAAACAGCCCGACTCCTCTTTCTTCTTTCATTTTTTCTTTAAATTTTCTGACTGCATTACGCATTGTTACTCTGTCGGCATCAATTATTTCAATTACATCAAAATTAAGTTCTCTTAGTGCATTTGCCATAGCTTTTGCATCATTTGCCGGGTTTTTTAAAGCTGATGTTTTGTATTTGCTGTTTCCAATAACTAAAGCGTTTCGATATTCAGTGATCTTCGGCTCGTATATTACAATTCTCTTTTCAGATGTAATTTCTTTGTCTTTAGTTTTTATTTTCAGTTTAATTTCATTTTCCCCTTTTTCCAAATAGACTTCTTTTATTATCATATAATTACAAATGTCATTAGATGTAGGTTCAATGTCTTTTATAACTTGCCGGTAAGTGTTGTTTATATATACCAAAACTTCAATTACGGGATGTTTTGTTTTAATGCATAATCTTATGTTAATTTTTGATTCGTCAACCGTTGTGTTGAAGTCAACAGGATAATACCACTCTGAAGTGAGCAATATTTCAATTTTTTTGGCTTTATGTTTTTGTATGAATTGTTTTGACTTTGATATATACTTACCGGCATCACTTACAGAAAATTCAAATGTTGTCGCACCTGTTTTTAACTTATTGCCTCCTGATATCGGAACTTTTATTTTGCCGGATTGTCCTGCTTTAATTTGAAGTGAATTTGTTACTGTTTCAAATAATAAGGCTGTATTGTCTTCAATTAACTTAGTTTTAACAATCGGTTTATTTGCATGTGTTCTTCCGGTGTTTTTCACGATAAGTTCAAAATAACAGTTTTCTTCGGCATCTATCAGTTCGTTGTTGTTTTCATCAAAGAATGTAATTTTTTCAATTATAAGTTCGGGGGTGGTTTTTAAAGATAACTTAATTACACCGCCTCCTTTTACATCTTGAGCACTTAAATCACTAATTGTAAAAAATAATAAGATTGAAATAAAAAAAAGTGTTGTTTTCATGATAATTAGACTTAAAATTTATAAATAAACACTATTTCAGGTGTTTTATAGTAAGGGTTTATATTTGCCGTAA
>JAUVIG010000499.1 GCA_030592825.1 Chlorobiota bacterium
AAAATAAGTAATTTGAATATTAAAAATAATCGTTCAAATTATTTACCGTCAATTGATTTTGAGGGAAAATTCAGCTATCAATCGGATGTTTTCAGATTAGATATTGATTTACCGGATATTCCGGATTTTGATATTACTTTTCCTGAATCTCCGGCAGACCAATATGATTTTTCTGTTAATATCAGCCAACTGATTTACGATGGCGGAACAATCAAAAATTTAAATTTAATTGAACAAAAAAAACTAACCGTAGAGCAAAAAGAGACTGATGTTGAATTATATAAATTAAGAGAACAAGTTGAAAATACATACTTTTCAATTTTAATAGTTCAAAAAACTTAAGAACAATTTATTTTAACAATTAATGAACTTTATCAAAAGAAAAAAACAGTTCAATCAGCAGTTACAAACGGGATTTTAACTCCGGATAATATTGATATTCTTCAAGCAGAAATATTAAAACTTGAACAAAATTTAATTGAAATTGAGGAAAATAAAAAATTAGGCATTAAAATTTTGCAAGAATTAATGTCAACAGAGCTGTCTGATTTTACCAAATTTAAACTGCCAAATGATTTTGAACTTAAAAGCGATACTCAAATAATATTAAGACCGGAAATTGAATTGTTTTCTCTTCGAAAAAACATCTTAACATCAAATGAAAAACTTTTACAATCTAACAGGTTGCCGAAACTCGGAGCATTTGCACAAGGCGGATACGGAAACCCCGGATTAACAATGATAAATGATGAATGGAATCCTTATTTTATTGTCGGAGCAAAATTGACTTGGAGCATTTGGGACAAAAATAAAACAAAACGAAACAAAAAAATCTTAAAGATAAATTCAGACTTTATTGATACAAAAAAAGAAGCATTTAACAAAAACATAAATATTCTTTGCGAAAAAGAACTCGGAGAAATTTCAAAACTTGAAAGAATGATTGAAAAAGATGATAAAATCATTGAACTACAAAAAAACATCTGCAAAAAAGCAAGTTCTAAATTGAATAACGGAATTATAACTTCTACCGATTATATCTCATTATTGAATGATAAAAACCGTTCTGTAATCAAGAGTGAAATTCATAAAATAAAGTTAATACAATCGAAGAGGAATTACATTAGAATTTTGGGTAATTGACAGTTGGCAGTTTTCAGTAGGCAGTCCACAGTCGGCAGTCAGCGGTTTGATAAATCACAGTTCTTTATTTGATTATAATAACAATTAAAATTAATAATCTTTAAAAACAGTAAAATGAACAAAATAATTTCAATATTAATAGTCGGCACTTTAATACTTGTTTCTTGCGGAAATAAAAATGATAAAGCTGATGCATACGGTAACTTTGAAGCCGTTGAAACTATTATTTCATCTCAAACAACCGGAATTATTTTGAAATGTAATATTAATGAAGGAGATATTCTGCAAACAGGCGACACAGCATATATCATTGATACAATTGCACTTATACTCCAACAACAACAAGTTTTAAGTCAGAAAAATGCAGTATCATCAAAGTTTTCAGGCATTATTGCACAAATTGATGTTTTAAATCAGCAAAAAGAAGTTCTGATTAAAGAACAAAAAAGGATATTAAATTTATTAAAAGACAGTGCAGCAACACAAAAACAATCAGATGATATCAACGGTAAGCTGAATATCCTGAATACACAAATTCAACAAGTTAAAACACAAAATCAAAGCTTATTTGAAGAATTGAAAGTTTTTGATGCTCAAACAAAATCCATTCTGAATTTAATTCAAAAATCGACAATCATTAATCCCTTTAACGGAACTGTATTAGTAAAATATTCAGAACAATATGAAATTGCAGCTCCGGGCAAAGCTCTTTATAAAATTGCTGATATATCAGAAATAATTCTTCGAGCTTATATCAGCGGAACTCAATCAGGTGAAATCGAAATCGGACAAACGGTTGAAGTATTTATTGATGCTTCAGAAGATGAATATAAAAAATATCAGGGAACAATAAGTTGGGTATCCGACAAAGCTGAATTTACACCAAAAATTATTCAAACAAAAGAAGAACGTATAAACTTGGTTTATGCCGTAAAAATAAAAGTTAAAAATGACGGCAGTATTAAAATCGGTATGCCGGGGGAAGTTCGGTTTTAGCTTATTTTGCAGATTATAAATCCGAATGAGCGACAGGCTGTTTCGGATTTCCGAATCCGAAACTAAACTGTCTTGAATTTGCAATTCAAAAAATATGAAGGAACTATCAATTAAAATATCAAATATCTCAAAAAATTACGATAATGTAACTGCAATAAAAAACATTTCTTTTAATGTAAAAAAAGGCGAACTATTCGGATTAATCGGTCCGGACGGTGCCGGCAAAACAACACTTATCAGAATTCTTACAACTTTGCTGTTAGCTGATACCGGCAAAGCAAGTGTTGAATATTTAGATGTTATAAAAGATTTCAAAAACATTAGAAAAATAGTCGGTTATATGCCGGGAAAATTTTCTTTATATCAAGATTTAACTGTTAAAGAAAATCTCAACTTTTTTGCAACAGTTTTCGGAACAACTATAGAAGAAAATTATGAACTTGTAAAAGATATTTATTCACATATTGAACCTTTTAAAAATCGCAAAGCAGGTGATTTATCCGGCGGAATGAAACAAAAATTAGCATTATCATGTGCCTTAATTCATAAACCGAAAGTTCTTTTTTTGGATGAGCCGACTACAGGTGTTGATGCAGTTTCCAGAAAAGAGTTTTGGGATATGCTTAAAAAACTTCAAAAAAAGGATATTACAATTTTAGTTTCAACACCATATATGGATGAAGCAAGCCTGTGTGACAGAGTTGCATTAATGCAAAAAGGAGAAATTATGAGTATTGATATGCCCGAAAATATTACAAATCAATTTAAAAAGATTTTGTTTTCAATTAAAGCTGATAATAAGTTCAAGTTAATCAAAGATTTAAGAGACTACGAATATCAAAATTCAGTAAATGCATTCGGACAATTTATTCATTACACCGATAAATCTGAAAACCGAAAAATTGATGATATAAAAGAATACTTAAAAGAAAAAAAACATACAAATATTGAAGTTAAAATTATTCAAGCAAATATTGAAGATTGTTTTATTGAATTGATGGGACAGTAGGCAGTTCACAGTCTATAAAAATTTTCTTTTTTGAACCATCTGAGGCATATAAGAAAA
>JAUVIG010000436.1 GCA_030592825.1 Chlorobiota bacterium
ACATTGAGATTTTAACACCGCCTTCCCATGCTAATCCCGGTAAATCAAACTCATCGGAAACAGCCGGTGTTTCTCCGAAAACAGCCACATTACAAAAAACTTTTAACGGGATTTTTTTTGGTAAATAAGGTAATGATGTCGTTACATTTAAAGAAGTCATCCACTCATTAGTATTCCCGTAAGGAGTGTACGTTGCAAAAGCACCGTCATTTGCAATAAATTGATTACCCAAGAAAGTATTGCCGGCAGGATTTTCATATCTTCCGAAAAATACATCATTATATGTGTAATCATTTATTCCGGTTGTTCCGCTCAAGTTAAAATTATATATACTTGAAAGTTCTTCGTCTTTATACAAAAATGTTCCGGCAAATAATCTGAAATCTATTGATTTATTTTTTGCATAAATGATCTTATAAGTTGCATTTAATGATGTTTTTCCGAATCCGTCACTTATTTGTGTATTGAGAGCTATTCTGTACGGAAAAAAAGTTCTGTAATTTTTATGAGACAAATTCAAATTGTAATATTGATTAAAACCGGGAGTTACACCGGCAAGTATATCTTCCGGATCGCTTGCAGTAACAACATCTAAAACAATCCTGTTTTGCACTTTGCTTTTTGCATGTTTTTTTCTGAACAAAAGATCAAGTTCTGCTTTGCCGGAATGAAAATTACTACCCTGTTCAGAATCATAGGCATATCGTTTACCTGATACTGATAATTTTAAACTTTGAATTTTAAAACCATCCGGATAAAATGTATATCCCAAATGACCGGAACCTGCAATATCTTGTGATCCAAAGGCATACATAGGCATAATTTGATATTCAAATTTATTTTTCGGCAACACTGAATTATAAAATACTGCTCCTAACATAAATTTATTGTAATTATTCCACCCGAATGTCGGAACAAAGTTCATCTGTGTTTTTTCAGGATTTTCAATTATTCCGAATAACCTGATTCTCAACGGTTCTGTTCTTTTAAATATACCTGTAGTTTTATAAGTATTATTCTTTCTGTGAAGCTCAAGCATATATGATTCATGATCAATTACAATTTTATCAACATCAGAAATCCCGGTTAAATCTAATGTTTTCTCTCCGGAAAATCCTTCAAACCAATGCGAAGAAAATGTTGAATCATTTTTTACTCCGTTAATTATTACAGGCGCATTAATATTTCCTTTATTCTTCACAAGCACTTTATTATCTTCTGCTTTCACGATCTTATAGTCAATCTTTTTGGTTGTCTTCAGAAGATCATCAAATAACCAACTCAAATCCTCTCCGGTACCGTCCTCAAATGCTTTCCTGATATCTTCAGGATACGGATGTTTATATTTCCAATCCTCATAAAATTTTTGCATAATTGTATTGAATTTATCTTCACCTAAATAAGCTAACAGATAATCAAATATTCGGGCGACTTTATGATATGTAATAGTTCCGTAATTTATATCAGAATATTCTTCTGCCGATAAAGAAGCATGTTGATCAATATTATACCGAGCAGAGATTAAATAACCCAACTCTTGAAATTTTTTGTATCGCAGCTTATCAATATCAAAGAATTTAGCCAATTTCTCATTTTTAAACATCATTTTATAGAACACATCTTCTTTACCGTATTTTTCTTTCATATATCTTGCTTCGCTGAAACTGTTGATTCCTTCGTCTTGCCAAGTGAATTCTCTTTCATTGAAACCTAATATTCCGTAGAACCAATTATGCCCCACTTCATGCATTATCACCATTTCTAATGATCTGTCACTCGAAAAATTTCCTATAACAGTAATATTCGGATATTCCATTCCGCCTCCCGCACTCAAAGAAGAATGTACAGCCGTACAATGATCATACGGATAATCACCATACCATTTTGAATAATAGTATAATGCGTCACCGATATATTCCAAAGATTTCTGCCAAAGTTCCGCATTTTTGTTCGGAAACATTGCCCAAATCGTAACTTTTCTCTTGGAATTCGGCATTTCTCTTTCACCTTTTAAAACATGAAATCTTTTATCTGCAAACCAAGCAAAATCATGTATATTTTTTTGTTTATATCGAATGGTTTTTAACTCTTTTGAAGATTCGGGAAAATCTTTATCTTTCTGATCAAATGAATCAATTTCAGCAGTTTTATCAGCCAATTCATTTAACCAATCAATTTCTTCTTGATTTTGAAGATCACCGGTAGCACCGACAACATAATTTTTAGGCAAAGTTATTGAGACATCAAATGATCCGAATTCAGAATAAAACTCACCCATATTTAAATACGGCATTTGATGCCAACCGTATTTATCATATACAGCCGGTTTAGGATACCATTGTGATATTTGATAGGTTTGATCAACATGTCCTAATCTGGATGTTACTCCTTTCGGCAATTTAACATGAAAAGGAGTTGTGATAATTATCTTTTCACCACTCTTTAGAGTTTGATTTAAATAAAGTTTGCAAATATCAATATGCTCTTTATCATATTCCCATTTTATGTCTTCCCCGTTTACTTTAAAGTCAAGAGAATCAATATAACCTCTTTGTTCTTCAAGCTTGAAAAGTTTTAACCACTTTCCTTCCAGTTTCTGCTTTGCCAATGCTGTATTATTATTATCATATGCGTTTGGCCAAATATGAAAATAAATAAAACTTAATTCATCAGGTGAATTATTGATATACTCAATGGTTTCAAAAGCTGATAACTCATGTGTTATATCATTCAATTTTACATCAATTTTATAATTTACTTCTTGTTGAAAATAATCTTGGGAATAAGAAGAATAGCTGCTTATTAAAATGACTATGATCAAAATTGCAGATTTAGATTTTTTTAGCATTGATTTTTTAATTTATAGTTTATACATATAAGACGTTATTTAATTTATAAAAGTTACAAAATGAAACAAAAAGAACACATTTTAGTCTAACGGGGCAGACTTGTATAAAAAATGACCAACAATTTTCACAGAACCATAGGATTTTGCCAAAAGGGAAAATTAATTTTTTAACAATTTTTAATATTTTTTGATAAAATTAAAATATTGTTCTATCTTTGTACTTTGAAACGAAATAAGTCAAATAATACAAATATGAAAATTGATAACACAAAAGAACAAATTATTAAGGTTGCTCGACAGGTTTTTGCGAAGTTTGGTTTTCAAAAAACTACTGTTAATGAAATTGCAAGGGCTGTACATAAAGCAAAAGGTTCTGTTTATTATTATTTCAAAAATAAAGAAGAGTTATTTCAAAGTGTAGTTGAAAAAGAATTTCAAACTTTACGAACCGAACTGATAAAAGCAATTAATGCAGGAGAAAATGCAAAAGAAAAACTGACTAATTATATAAAAGTAAGAATGAAAACACTGAATGAGCTCTCTAATATGTACGATGCTTTAAAAAATGATTATTTAAGTTATATGAGTTTTATAGAGCAAATTAGAGAGAAATATGATAATGAAGAAATCGTTTTAGTAAAATCAATACTTACAAATGGTGTTTTAAATAATGAATTTGACATTGAAGACGAAGAACAAACTGCTATTATGATTGTAACGGCACTTAAAGGTCTTGAATTGCCAATTTTTATTAACAGTAAATATGTAGAGTTGAAACAAAGATTAGATTTTATGATTAGTG
>JAUVIG010000057.1 GCA_030592825.1 Chlorobiota bacterium
ATCTCTTTTTCAATTCCCGACTCAATTTCAATCTCTACATAATTAAATAATGGTTTATTTAACAGATTCTTTTTGCTTTTTTCGATTTCAATCTCTAATTCAGAAAAGGAAATACTGTCATCCTTTTTGAAAGTCAATTCTCTTATGATCGTTTCGACTTTTGTTTTTTTATTACCCTCAATTTTTATTTCAGTAATTATTACTTTTTTATCATTATTGTTTTGGGAGGAAAGGGGCGATAACATAAAAATAATAAGAACGTAAATTAAGACAGACCCTCGGAATACGCCGGATATTTTATATTGACTATTGATTTTTTTATATTTTATTATTGAGTTCAGTTTAAAAAGGAAAAAATCATTCAAAAGATGCACAGCAACTTTTATAATCAGACAGAAATAAGCATGATCAATTTTTTGTATTTTGCAGAATTAGTTGCTTTGCACCTTTTTATACTACACTCATTATCTGAAAATTTTACTCTTTGATATGCCTATTTTATTAAAAAAGTAAGATAATGAAACTCCCAAAACTCCAATGCCGTATTTAGTACTTCTTTTTATATTTATGGAAGATGCTTCTTCAAAATATTTTGTAGGACAAGTAATTTCAGCAATTTCAAAGCCTTTGTAAAATATTTGTGCCAACATTTGATTATCAAATACAAAATCATCAGAATTTATGTTGAAATTTACAGACTCCAAAACTTCTTTTGAAAAAGCACGGAATCCGGTATGATATTCAGATAATTTTTGATTCATAAATATATTTTGAAAAAGAGTAAGAAAACGATTTGAAATATATTTATAACACGGCATCCCACCCTTTAAAGCACCTTTTCCCAATATTCTTGATCCGATGGCAACCGGATAAACATCATTTGCAATTAAATAACATAAAGAATGGATTAATTTTGGTGTATATTGGTAATCGGGATGCAACATCACAACAATATCGGCATTCAATTCCAAAGCTTTATTATAACAGGATTTCTGGTTAGCTCCGTATCCTTTATTTTTATCATGCTTTATAACATGTTTTATTCCGATTCGTTTCGCTTCTTTTATAGTATTGTCGCTGCTCAAATCATCCGTTAAGATAACATCGTCAACGATGTCAAAAGGGATTTCATTATAAGTTGTTTCAAGTGTTTTTTCGGCATTATATGCAGGTAATACAACAACAACTTTTTTATTTTTTATCATAAACCGGTTAATTTAAACTACAAAACTAAAATATTTTAGTGGATATGAAATACTTATCTGACATTTTAAAACTAATACCGGATATTAATTTATAACTCCGAAAAACCAATTACTTTTGCAGTTGAATATAAAGGCAGCCTCTAAAAATTTATTCAAATCAAAAAATATGAAAAGATATAATTATTTAATTATTTTGGTTATTATTTTGTTAAGTTCATGCGGACAAAAACAAGAATTTTATAAAATTGCAGGAGAAACACAGGGTACTAAATACAGTATATTATTTGAAGGCAAACACGATAATCTTAAAAAAGAAGTTGATTCAGTTCTGCATGCTTTTGACATGTCGCTTTCTACTTATGAACCTACTTCGATAATTTCGCAAATTAACCAAGGTAATAATGTAGAAGTTGATGATCTTTTTAAAGAAATGTTCTATAAAGCGAAAGAAGTAACAGAAAAATCTGACGGTGCATTTGATATTACTTTAGGTCCTATTATTAATGCATACGGTTTCGGATACGAAGAAATTGAAACTGAAATTGACAGCATTCTGATAGACAGCCTGTTGGGGCTTGTGGGCATGAATAAAGTCAGAATTGAAAATAATATTTTTATTAAAGATGATATACGTATTAAAATTTCAGGTAATGCAATTGCTCAAGGTCAAGCCGTTGATATGATTTCTGCATATATTGAAACAAAAGGAATTAAAAATTATATGGTTGAAATTGGAGGAGAATTGAAAGTAAAAGGATTAAAATACGGTAAGAAATGGAAAATTGGTATTGACAAACCTATTGAAGGTAATGATGTGGCAGGTCAAGAATTACAAACTATATTAGCCCTGACAGATAAAGCAATGGCAACATCCGGTAATTACAGAAAATTTTACATTAAGGACGGAAAAAAATATTCTCATTCTATTAATCCGAAAACAGGCTATCCGTCTTATCAAAATATCTTAAGTGCTACTGTTTTAGCTGAAGATTGCATGTCAGCAGATGCTTATGCAACCGCTTGTATGGTTTCGGGTCTTGAAAAAAGTATTAAGATCATTGAAAGTGATCCGACATTAGATGCATACTTTGTTTATTCAGATGCTGAAACCGGAGAAATGAAAGTTTACTATACTGATGCTGTTGAAAATATGATTATTGAGAAATAGGATTGATGCCGATTGAATAAGATTGATGTAGATTGAATGAGATTGATGTAGATTGAATGAGATTGATGTAGATTGAATAAGATTGATTAGATTGAATGAGATTGATTAGATTGAATGAGATTGAAAAGATTGTTACATTGCTGCATTGCTCCATTATTACATTGTTAAATTGTTACATTTGCAAATTTAACGAATATTAAATTTATGTTTAGTGTATAATGTTTAACTGTTTAATAATAAATTAATTATAATCATAAACAAATAAACAGAAAACGAAACAATCTAACCATAGAGCAATATAACAATGAATTTTTTACTCAAAATCAACGTATAACAAATACTTCTTTCTCATCTTTTTATATGCTTCTAAATCTTCTTTCCAAGTTTCTCTTATTTCATCCTCTTTCATTCCTTTAATAATTTGATCTGCAAGCAATGAATTTCCGGCTAATAAATTAAACCAATTCCTGTTGGTGATCATATCTCCTCTGTTTTCAAACTTATCGGCAAACTCAATAATGTATTGCAAGCTGAAATATGCATCCGAATTGCTGTTTTTCAAATCAATTCCATAGCACGTTTTCCCTTCCTGTACAGGATTCATTTGCATTCCGGAAATATCTTGGGGAACAAAAGTAAAATTTCCGAATTGTTTATCAGGATATCCTATCACCTGAAACGGGAACTCTGTCCCTCGCCCTATGCTCACTTTAGTTGCTTCAAAAAAACATAAAGAAGGATATAAACGAATTGCAATATCATTTGGTAAATTCGGAGAAGGCTTTACTTTTAAATGCCATAACATTGAATGATCGTAATTCTCAACTTTAACAACTTCAAGATCGCATTTAATCCCGCCCTTTAACCAGCCTTCACCATTGATCATAAGGGCTAATTCGCCTACTGTCAATCCGTGCACAACAGGAATAGGATGCATTCCGACAAATGATCTGTATTTGATGTTAAGCACAGGACCGTCAACATAATCACACAGAGGGTTTGGTCTGTCAAATATGAGCAACTTCTTATTGTTTTCGGCACAAGCCTCCATTACATAATGCATACTGCTTATGTATGTATAAAACCGAACACCCACATCTTGAATATCGAAAATTACAATATCAACATCTTTCAATTGTTCAGGTTTCGGTTTTCTGTTTGATCCGTAAATCGGTATAATCGGAATACCTGTTTTGATATCAAACTCGTACTTAAAACTTTTACCTCTGTCAACAGTTCCTCTGAAACCATGTTCGGGTGAGAGTATTTTAACTACATTTATATTTTTACTGAGCAAAAAATCAACAAGGTGTGTTGTATCAATTAAACTTGTTTGGTTTGCAACAACAGCAATTTTCTTTCCGTATAATTTATGAAGATACTTATTACTGCTCTCTGCACCTACCCTAATAACTTCAGGTAATTGAATATTGACTTTTTTTAAGCTGTCAACAGCAGTTATTCCGGGCAAAGTATCTTTGATTATTAAATTTGTAGTATCAGTATGAAATTGTGTAATGTTTTCATGAATCTTCGGAGTACAAGAAATAATGAAAAAAATATTAAATAAAACTATTAAGTTTTTTAATAGGTAAAATCGATAATCAAATTCGGTTTCTATTGGTCCGGTGGTATGCTGTTCTTGAATTTTGTTTGTTTTAGCCATACTTTTGATTTAATTTTTCCCTCTGTTCAATCTCCGTTTCGATAACCTTTTCCAAATACTATCCGCTAATTCAATTTCAGAATCAGTTAGCCCGAAATTTTCTTTTAATATTTTTTCATTCGTAATTTTTAGTAATTCAGAAATATCTTTTTTTTCTCTAATCGTTTTATTGATTAATAGTAATAGTTCTGCATTATTTTTATTGTATGGTAACAGAATTCTTTCTACTTCATTTGGCATTAATTCCAAAACTCCTCCTCCGTGACTTCTTCCGCAGATTTCAGAGAATGCAAAAGAAAGTGAATTGTAATAACTTGCAGTTAATGCTTTTATTTCGACATTTTTTTTTACCCAGACCCTATGCATTGTATCAGTTGTAAATGCTTTTGCTTCATTTATTATTAACTTAGGATACTTATTATTTCTACGTATAAATAGAGCATCTGAAATTCGTTGAGAAGGAACAATTTGCCATTCGTCTCGAATTCGACATTTATAACCTCTATTTATCCCTGCTTCTTCACCCCAAGCAATATAATCTTTTGCTCCAAGTGAACCATTCAGGTCAGCCATCTTTGGGAAAATCAATAAGTGGGTTCTTGCTTCTGAATCTCTGTTTTTAATCCAATCTTTTTCTGTGAATATTGCACTTGGAACTTGTACACTTCTGCCAACTAACGGCTTTGCATATTTTTCTAAATTGTAAAATTGCACAGTGGAAAGTGGTACAGTAAAAAATGAATTTGAACCTGTTGTTATTCCTACTTCTACTTTTGCAAAATCGCCTAATTTTGAAATTATGCTTTCTGTTTGAAGTCGTTCTAAAAAATCTATCTCTTTTTGGTCAAGAAAATAAAAAGTCCATTTATTTGACTTAAAATCTATCTTTTTCTTTGGGCTTTTAAGTTTTAATATGTCTAACTTTTGAAGTTCTTTCGCATCTCTTAATTCTAAATGTTCTATTAGATGTGTGTTGGTACAATTTTTCTCACACAGCAATAACACAACTTCTTGTTGAATATCAGGAAAAACTAATTTTTCAAAAGATATAATGTTTATTTTATTGTAGAACTGTCCTAAAAACTCTCTCAAAGGTTGAGCATAAGAAACTTGCAATATTTCAGCAGGTAAAACAAAGCCTATTTTCCCTTGCTCTTTTAAGAGTAGAGAAGAGCCTACAACAAAGGAAACCCAAGCATTGGTAAGTTTGGAATATTTCAGTTTTGCTTTATCAAAAATTGCAGATGCAAATTTTTGTTGTTCTCTGTCAAAATATTGGTAGCGTATGTATGGCGGATTTCCTATTATTAAATCGAATTTTTGTTTTGTATTAACACAAAAATTGTGAAAATCAGAATTGATAATTTTTGATTTATTTAAGCCAATTTTCCCTGATTTGATTGCTTCAATTTCATCAAATTCAATTGCTGTAACAGAATTGTATTCGTAATTACCTTTTCGGATTTCTTCTAAAAAAACACCATCTCCACAACTTGGTTCAAGAATATCTAATTCTTTATTTCCATTAAAAGCCCATTTTAACATAAATGTTGCAATAGGTTCAGGAGTGTAAAATCCACCCCTTAATTTTTCCTTAGATGCGTTTTTAATTAATTGCATATATCTCTGAAATTAAAGGAATAAGCTTGTCGCTTTCTCCTAAATTATATAATGTTTTTAGTGCTTGGTCTAATTCTTTTTTTTGACTGCCAAATTGGCGTTGTAAAGGAATTACCTTTCTGTTGTTTCCAGAATTTTTATCAATTTTTCCTTGAATATTTATTAGTTCTTTTTGAATAGAAGCAATTTTATTATGTAATATTTTTTCATCTTTGTTATCAAAGTCAATAATTCTAACAGGTAACTTTTTTATGACTTTAGTTCCTCTTGCTATATATCCTCCTCTAAATACTTCTCCTGTTAATGCTGAAAACCATTCTAAATATTTAGAATTTAAAAGTGCTTGAATGTAATAAACAGAGTAAGAAAAATCATCAGGCAAAGTAATCATACAATATCCTGCAGTTCCTCCTGATGAAATCAAAGTGCCAAAATAATCAATAGCATATTTATTGCCTTTTGCCAAAACACCTACAATAATCTTTGCAGGAACATCACATTTATCAAGGCTTTGATGTCTTCCGAACCGATACCATTCGTTGTCAGTTTCAGGTGTTGGTTTTATGTCTCTTTTAGGATTATCTAATTTGTTTTTGTAATAATTTAGATAAGCAAATGTATTAGGGTAAGTAGATTTTAATTTATCTATTTCAACGAATTGAATTCCATTTTTTGTTTTTAAGTATGGATAAATAACAAAGGAATTTGGATTAACCGGGCGATAAGTGTGTAAATTATCATCTCCGGTTGATGTTTTGTAATATGGTCTTGTTAGTATTTTTTCAATCTTCCAATCAATGCCATCTTTAGAAAAATAGATGTATTTTTTATCTTCTTTGGTTTTTAAATGGATAAAAATATTGTTAGCACTTGTTTGAATTCCGTTGTAAATATTATCCGAATCAATTAAATTTTCTAAAGTTTCAGATTGTTTAATTATATTTTTAAAAACAGCTTTTAAGATACTTGGAACGAGAATCCAATCATTTTTTTCTAATTCATTGAATCGAATTGAGTCAAAGTGTTCTGTATTTATTTTTCTTGTCTTCCAATTTTTTAAAGAATCAACTTCTAAATACTTTAACTCTTTCTGTTCCTTATTTTTAAGAATAAGCAAACAAGTGTAAGTTGTTTTGTTGCGAAATACTTGATTTGCTCCAAATGAGATTATTTGCTCTACAGATTTATTTGAAATTAGCAGTTCTCTTAATTTTTTACCTGCTCCAACTTTCGTGAATTTACTTGGAACGATATATCCTAAATAACCTTCTTTTTTTAGAAGCTTTAAACCTCTTTCAATGAATAAAAAGTACTTGTCAAATTGTTTGTAGGATGATGAATAATGTTTTTTATATAAAGGCAATTCCAAAGGTGTGAATTGCTTCATATGTTCTGTTGCCATATATGGTGGATTACCAACAATTACGTCAAACTTTGTTTTTCTAAAATCAAAAGGATTTATTTCGTCATGATTATTAGAAGAAGTCAAAGAACTGTCAATTAGACTATTTCCAAAATGGATGTTTTCAAGGTTTGGTAATACAGGTGTTAAAATTGTATAGTTATCTTCATTTTCAAGTAATTTTAGAAGTAATCCGAATTTACAGGCTTCAACTGCGTTGTAATCTTTGTCAATTCCGTAGATGCAATTTTCTAAAATTGTTTTTTTTATTTCAAACGGAAGTTTGAAAATTTTTATGGATGTTTGAATTAATTTTTTAGTATCGTTTTTTAAATAGTAATCTACTAAAATATCTTGTAATAATTGATAGGTTTCTAATAAAAATGCACCTGAGCCGCACGCAATATCTGCAAATGAAGAGTTTAAAATTTCTTTATCTGTTTTGTTCTCACAATATTTTACAACAGTTTGTCGCAGAATATCTTGAATGATAAATGTTGGTGTTGTAACAATATCTCTATCAATATTTTCAGGTTTCTTTTTTATCAGAATTTTTCCTTTTTCAATGCTCAATTGCTCACCAAGAAATATTTCATAGATATTACCTAAAATATCAGATGAGAATACTGAAAAAGAATAACTACTTTCAGGGAAATATAAATGTTCAATAATAGTCCAAAAAGCAGAAATGTTATTTGATATTATTTCCTTTGTCAAAGGATGGTTAAAAAGATCGGCATTATATTTTTTGTCTGCTTCTTTGAATTTTTTAATTAATGAAGTAAAGTCATCCTTATCAGCAAAATTTAAAAGTGTTTTGTAGGTTTCTAAATTTCTATCTTCACATACTCGCAAAAATATAATACTATTGATATATGACTGAACAATGTCGTTTAGTTCTTCAATTGAAATTTTTGGTTTGTGTGAGTAAATTTCTTTACCAAGAATTATTCTCCAATCGTTTATCTGCGAAAGGAAAAGACTATCAACACTCAATAATTTAAGTTGTTCTTCAATATCTTTCCAAATTTCATCAAATTCTCCACTATACACTATTTGATGGCTTAATTGCTTTTCAATTTCCTCAAAAGCAGATTCGTATTCCGTATAATGATAGATATTAATTCTTGATTTTGTTACAGAATCATCTTTTTCAACTTTCTGTGAACAATCATAGATTGCTAAATACTCAAAATTTGACAGAACGGATATTTTTAGTTTTGCAGTAAATCCATATCTACGAACCTGCTTTGCAGGTTCGTTTTCTTTTTCAATTTTTACATTTGGTTTTTTAGCTTCCAAAAAGAACTTTCGTTCTGAAAAAAGTCTAAAAGTGTAATCAGGTTTTTTGGTGTTTGCAGTTGCGTCTGCTTTTAAACCTTCCTCTAATAAAACTTCTCGTTCGTTGGTTGGTTTTCCTTCCGAGTTATTAATATCCCATCCGAGTAGTTCAAAAAATGGGTCTAAGAAATCTGTTCTGAGTTGCGTTTCATTATAATTCGCTTTCAGATAAGCATCTCTGTTTGAATGATATTTTTTAACAAGGTCTTTAATTTTCATAACTATTTCAGGTCAAATGAACCTTGTTTAAGATTCTTATTTTTTAAATATTGAATTTTTTTTTCTGCTACTTTTAGAATTTCATCAGGATTTTCTTCTCCCAAGATTTGATAAGCAACTTTGTCGCTAAAAAGAATTATACTTAATGTTTTTTTATCTTCATTAAATAATTCGGCAAGTAGTGGTAACATTTCTTTATTTGCAGTTCTTTCACCTCTTTCTATTTTACTTAGTGTTGATGGGTCAATATCTAATACTGACGCTACTTTTCTAAGAGGCAGTTTGTATTCTTCTCGTAGTTTTTTAATATACTCTCCAAAAGATTCTTTCGCTGTCATTCCGTATTTTTTATTCTTGAAAATTATTTCAGGACAATAATTGTCCAAATATAAGAAAGTTTTTTGAATTTTGGTTGGTAGCGGTGGAAAAATTTTACTCTTTTATTTTTTTAGCGTTGGATTTGGATGTTGGTAAAAAAGATAAATGTATAAAATGTGTGGTGGGCTTTCAGCTTATGGCTATCATTCAAGCATTCTATCGACAGTTGCGACATGCAAAATGTAAGTACTCAAAATTAACAAAAATACTGTAAAAAAAATATGCTTCTGAATAGTTTGTAAGTAATTGTTGAAAGAATTCAGTTGAACTTTGTGTGTAATACTTTTCTGTTATTTTAAAATGTTTTTGTTTATTCTTTTAAAAATTAAAACTCGGCAAGTTTCTCCATAAATTTTTTATTTGGTGAAGAACTGTCACTTTCTTCGCAGTATTTTTTCTTTAATCCTTCAACATAATACATATCAATTTCGCCTTTATTTTTGGCAGGTATTTTTCCTCTGTATGTACAATTAAAATACTCTTTAATATATTCATATGTTACGCCGGAAATGTTAATTTTCCCGGCTTCACTGGCAGTTTCGAGCCTGCTTGCAGTATTTACGGCATCTCCCCAAATATCGTAAGCAAATTTTTTGCTCCCGATAACTCCGGCTACAACTTTCCCTGTGTGAACTCCTATTCTCAATTCCCATACGGTTAGACCTTTTGCACGTCGAGCATCATTATAGCACTTCATAAACTTTTGAATTTCTAATGAAGCTAAAACAATATCAATAGGGTTACTTTTGTTTCTTAAAGGTAATCCTCCTACACACATATATGCATCCCCGATTGTTTTAATCTTTTCAATAAAATGATTCTCGGTAATATCATCAAATTTTCGGAAATAAACTCCCAATTCCTTAATAATCTCTTCAGGTTCAAGATCAGATGATATTGATGTAAAATCTTTGAAATCCGTGAACATGATTGAAACCATCCTGTATTTTTTTGCTTTTACTTCCCCTTTATTCTTTAATTGTTCCGCAATTTCATAAGGCAAAATATTTTGCAACAACTCATCTGTTTTGTTTTTTTCAATTTCAAGCTGATTTTTCTGCTTTTCCAGATTATTCGATTGAATTTCAAGTTCTCTGGCTTGTCCGGTAATACCTTCAATAAGTTTGAATAATGATAAAAGAGATTTTACTCTTACGGTAAGTTCCAACTTATCAAAAGGTACTTTAAGAAAATCTGCAGCACCGAAAATAACTGCTCTTTCAATATTTTTATTATCCTCAGACATTATCAAAACAGGAATATCCATAGAAATATCAAATTCTCTCAGATCTAAAAGAATATCCAATCCTTTAGTATCATCACCGTAGTTAATATCCATTAATATGATATCCGGCCTGTTTTCAGTTATCATATCAAATATTTCACCTGAAATTGGGGAAGTAAGCACAAGATATGATTGAGCCTCATCTGTGAAGCTGTCTTTAATCATACTTAATACTTCCTCATTATCTGAGATAGCTAATATAAAATATTCGTAATGATTAATCATATTTTTTTCTTAACCGGAATTTCAATTTCTGTTTTTTTTATTACCTGCAAATATTTTGCCTCTAATATATGATTTGTAAATTGATTTTAAAAATTCAATTTATATATTTGCATTTTCCAAATGATAAAGATAAGTTTTTTTTACTATTCTATTATTAAAAAATCATTATATGATATTCAGCAAAGAAAAAGCAGATGATCTTTTTGGACGCAGAAACGCGTTAAGGGGGTATCTTTGACATTGATGTTAAAGAAAAAATAATTATTGAAAAAGAAGAAGAAGCTCAATTACCGAATTTTTGGAATGATCCGAAAAAAGCTGAAATTAAACTAAAAGATTTAGCTAAATTAAAATCTTGGGTTACCGATTTTAATAAAATTTCCGAATCACTTGATGAACTTGAAATTCTGTTTGAGTTTTTTGAAAACGGTGAAGCTGATGAAAAAGAAGTTAACGATGCTTTTAATTTATCTTTACATTTAATTGAAGAATTGGAATTCAAAAAAATGTTGAGCAACGAAGAAGATGAAAAAAGTGCAATACTAAAGATTAACCCCGGAGCGGGCGGAACAGAAAGCACTGATTGGGCTGAAATGTTAATGAGAATGTATATTCGTTGGGGTGAAAGAAATAATTACAAAGTAAAGCAATTATATTATCAACCGGGAGATGAAGCCGGTATTAAAACCGTAACACTTGAATTTGAAGGTGAATATGCTTACGGTTATCTGAAAAGTGAAAACGGTGTTCATAGATTAGTAAGATTATCTCCTTTTGATTCAGCTAATCGCAGGCATACTTCCTTTGCATCAGTTTTTGTTTCTCCTGTTGCAGATGATTCAATAGAAATTGAAATAAATCCGGCTGATATTACATGGGAAACTTTCAGATCCGGAGGAGCCGGCGGGCAAAGTGTTAATAAAATTGAAACAGGAGTAAGAGTAAGGCATAAACCCTCCGGCATAGCTGTTGAAAATACAGAATCTCGCTCACAGCATACCAATAAAGAAAATGCACTTCGAATATTAAAATCTCATTTATACGAAATTGAGTTAAGAAAAAGGCAAGAAAAACAAGCAGAGGTTGAAGGAAATAAGAAAAAAATTGAATGGGGTTCACAAATCAGAAGTTATGTTATGCACCCGTACAAAATGGTAAAAGACAATCGGACAGCTTATGAAACATCTGATGTTAACGGTGTTATGGACGGAGATATAAATGCCTTTATTAAAAAATACCTTATGCAAGGATAGGTGAGAAATTAATGAGATAATGAGGATGATGTTAAAAATTAGATGTTTGAAGTTAGATGTCAAGCTTAAAGACTAAATAAAAAGATAAACAATGAAACAATTAATAAAATGAAAATATATCACAATCCTCGCTGTAAAAAAAGTCGTGCAGGCTTGCAATATTTAGAAGAAAAAAAGCTTGATTTCACAGTTGTTCTATATTTAAAAGATGAAGCTTTTACTGAAGAGTCGTTAAAGGCTTTATTGAAAAAGTCAGGGAAAAATCCCTTTGAAATGATCAGAACACAGGAAAAAGAATACAAAGAAAATTACAAAGGAAGAGAACTTTCCGATAACGAATGGATTAAAATTATGGCAGAGAACCCTAAATTCATTCATCGTCCGATTATTGAAACTGATGATAATGCTGTTTGGGGTGATCCTCCGACAAATATTGATAAAATCTTATAGACTTAATATAGATTTTTTGATTGCTCAAAAAAAAACGACTTTGTCAGGTATTGTATATTTAAGTTACAATGCTTAAATGCTATGATGATTAAATGTTATAATGCTATAATAAAAAAAGGTAATAATTATAAAACTATATCTTGATATTATTAATTAAACTATCTGTGTTTTAATTATTTAAGCATTAAATCATTATTGCATTTAAGCATTTATGTCAGTTAGATAACTTCATTTATAAAAAATATTTCCGGTAAAATAACAGTAGAACGAACCGCAAAAACAAAGCATTATGATTATTTCTGAACAACTCAGAAGAACAAATATTGCAGAATATATATTATATATGTGGCAAACAGAAGATATGGTAAGATCTTTAGATTTTGATCTGAACAAAATTCAAGAACAGATCATTGATAAATACGATGTTGAAGAAAAAATAAAAGAAAAAATCCTGAATTGGTATTCCGGACTTATTCAAATGACGAATTTGGAGAATATTAAACAATCCGGGCATCTGCAAGTGGTAACAAATATTGTAAATGACCTTAATGATTTACATTTATGGCTTTTAAACCAACCGGCTGAAATACAATATAAAAAAATACATGAAACAACATTGCCGCATATTAAAGCATTGTCGGAAAAGATGCAAGGCAAAGCATTGAATCAAATTGACATTTGCTTACACGGCTTATATGCAATTATGTTGCTCAAATTACAGAATAAAGAAATAACTGCCGATACTGCAAATGCCATTGAAACCTTTCGTCAAATAATTGCTTTATTGGCTTCAAAATATCACGACAGAGAAGAAAATCCGGATAAGTATTATCAGTAAAAAAGTGTTAGCTGTGGTTAAAGGTATTTAAGTTTAAA
Source organism: Chlorobiota bacterium (assembly GCA_030592825.1). Classification (GTDB taxonomy): domain Bacteria; phylum Bacteroidota; class Bacteroidia; order Bacteroidales; family JAADGE01; genus JAADGE01. Next base: position 13,089 of record JAUVIG010000057.1, read on the forward strand.
GTATTAAAGTTGAGTCCGCTCATAAGAGTAATATTACGCATAGAAAGGTGCATGGCAACTTTCTTAATTGACTGATTATATGCTTAATAACTTTTTGACTTTTTGCAATATCAGTTGCCTTGCACCTTTTCGGAGTGGACTCAAAGTTCAAAAGTTCCTGCCTGTATTTTATTACTATAACTCCATGTTGTCTTTTACAGAAGTAAATATTGATGTTATCAGGATTATACAATCCTCTTAACAAGAGGATTTACTATAAATAAAAAACCGAAACTGAATTTCTTCAGATGCGGTTCATTATTGAGTTGTTGATTTTAATTTCTAAACACTTCTTTATCCTGCGGATGAACGAAGGTTTATTTATTTAATGATAAACTTTTCAATAACAGTTCTATTATTCGATTCTAACTCAATAAAATATAAGCCTTTACTAAAACGGCTAATATCAATTGTTTGACTTTCCTGTAAATTACCGGAACTTAATTGTTTCCCGCTAATATCAAATATCTTGTATAAAATTATGTTTTGCGATTCAGTGTTTATTCGAATAAAATCTTTTGCAGGATTAGGATATATTTCAAATTTTATATTATTTACATCATTAATATTAACAGGTTCGTAAGAGACAGCCAATGCTTTTATGCAAAAATTGCCGGTATTATCAAAACCTGAAGGATCATCATAATCATAAAAATCAAGCC
>JAUVIG010000083.1 GCA_030592825.1 Chlorobiota bacterium
ATATATTTGTAAACAAATAAAATTATAAAACTACAAGTTCAAAGGTGAAAGTTTTATAAAATAATAATATAAAAAGCTGTTTTGAAAAAAAAAATCCAAATATTATCAGTTCAATTACTAATTTTAATTGTCATGCCGAGTGCCTTAATTTCTCAAAGCAATTATTCCGACAATTTAATGCTTGACAGTTTATATAAAAATACAAAAACCGATAGTCCCGAAAAAAAAATAAAAGCTTTTTTATCCTTATCAAATTATTATTTTTATTCTGATCCTGACAGTGCTCATAAATATTTGTATAAAGGGCTTACAATTTCAAAAACTAACGATTTAAAAGAAAACGAAATGCAAATACTGAAGCAAATCGGTATTTTATGTAATGAACAAGGGAATATTGAAAATGCAATGAATTTTTTCGGGAAATCATTAGAAATTGCTAAGAGCTTAAATGATACACTATCTATTATTTCTGCAATAGGAAATATGGGAAATTCTCATATGTATTCAGGGAATTATGAAGAAGCAATTAAAAATTTTACTGAAGTACTTAATCTTTCAAAAGAAAGAAATGATATTCGCGGAATGGCTACAGCCTACGGTGCTTTAGGGAATCTTTATGTTCATATTAATAACTATGAGAAAGCACTTGGTTATTATATTCTTTCAAAAGAAAGATTTGAAGATTTGAATAACGAAATCGGTATTGCATTGTCTTTAATGAATATTGCAATTGTTTACTATAATACCAAGAAATATGAAAATGCATTAGAAAATTATTCACAAGCAAATACAATATTTATAAATAATAATAATTATTTGAACTCTGCAAAATGTTTAAGCGGAATCTCAAGAATATACAGTTATAAAGGGAATTATAAAAAATCAATTGATTCAGAATTTAAAGCCCTTAAAATTTACAAAGATTATGAAGCAAATATCGACATTGTAAATTCATACAGTTTTATCGCATCCAATGAGATTTATTTAAAGAATTATAAAAGATCAATTAAATTATTAGATTCAATTATTGAAACAGCAGTTACGAATAAATATTATTCTCATTTAGAAAATATCACGGATAAATACAGAATATCATATGACAGTTTAGGAGATTATAAAAAAGCATATTATTATTCAACTCTTAACAAATTATATTATGACAGTATCTTTAATATTGAAAGTGATAAGAAGTTTTCAGAATTAGAAATCAAATTTGAAACTTCTCAAAAAGAACAACAGATTGAATTATATAAAAAAAATGAAGAAATCTTAAATAAGGAAAACAGAAACAGGTTAATTACAGCAGCCGCATTAATTATATTATTGATCCTTGCCTCGGTAATTTTCTTTTTAATTTATAACAGAGCAAAATTAAAAGCCAAACAAAAAAATATTGAAATAGAACAGAAACTATTGCGAACACAAATGAATCCTCATTTTATATTTAATGCTTTATCTGCAATAGAAAGTTTTATGTATAAAAACGATCTTGATAAATCGGCTTTGTATTTATCAAATTTTGCAAAACTAATGAGACTTATATTGGTAAGTTCAAGAAAAAATTTTATCAGTTTAGATGAAGAATTGCAAATACTGAATTATTACATTGAATTTCAGAAGATTAGAAATAAAATTGATTTTAATTATGAAATTAATATATCTGAAAATATTGATATTGAAAATACATTAATTCCTCCGATGTTGATTCAGCCTTTTGTTGAAAATGCAATTGAACACGGATTTTCCGGTGAAATAAGAGATGCTTTATTAAAAATTTCTTTTAATTTGAAAAACAATTATATTTTTGTTGATATAACTGATAACGGCAAAGGTATCAAAAGCACTGAAGACCCGAAAACGAATCATCAATCGTTGGCGATTCAAATAACAAAAGAAAGATTAGGTATTATAGCCGGAAAAAAACAGAGAAAAGAAATTAATTTTTCTATTCAAGATTTAACTGATATTGATTCAAACCTAAAAGGTACAAAAGTAAGTATTAAAATTCCGCATTTTGAAGACTTTTAAAAAAATAAATGCTGCTGTAATTGATGATGAACAGAACGCAAGAGATGTAATCTCAAAGATTATTAATAATCATTTTAATAATATTAAAATCAATACAGCAAAAAATGTTAAAACAGGAATTCGTTTAATAAACGATAATAATCCTGACATTGTTTTTTTGGATATTGATATGCCCGACGGCACCGGTTTTGATCTGTTAAAGAAAGTAAATTCACATCATTTTAAATTGATATTTATTACGGCATATGAAGAACATGCAATAAAAGCTATTAAATTCAGTGCTCTTGATTACATTTTAAAACCGGTTAATGAGGTTGAGCTTATTGAAGCAGTAAACAAAGCCATTCAAGAAATTGATACTGAAGTAAATCAACAAAAGATCATGGCATTTTTATCAAATATTGAAAATTTATCCCAAAAGCCGAAAAAACTTGTTTTGAATACTTCCGATAATATTTATGTTATAAATATTGAAGATATTGTAAGATGTCAGTCTGAAAATAACTATACAATATTTTATTTAAATAATAAGAAGAAAATTATTATGTCGAAGACATTGAAAGAATATGACAATTTATTATCTGAAAATGATTTTGTAAGAATACACCGATCACACTTGATCAACATTAATTATATTGAACGCTTTGATAAAAAAGATACCGGCAGTGTATTTATGAAAGACAATTCTAAAATTCCGGTTTCCGTAAGAAAAAAAGACGAATTGGTAAAAAAACTTAATATGCTTTCTTGAGATTTTTAAAAGTCTAAAGTTCAAAGTTTAAAGCATCAACATTTCTCTTTATTCATAATCGCTCAATTTAGGTTAAAATTTCATTCCGATAATAATAATATCATCTAACTGTTCTCAATCCCCTGTCCATTTGCTTAAAAAGCTGTCTAATATATCATTCTGTTCGGTCATTGATTTACTTTGTATCTTCAACAGTAATTCTTGAAATTTTTTAGATTTAAGTTTTCTGCCCCTTTCTCCGCCGAACTGATCCATATAGCCGTCAGAAAACAAATAAATTGAATCACCTTTATTATATTTTATTATGTGATTTGTAAAGTTTTTATCCATTTTTAAATGAATACCGATAGGCATTCTGTCTGCAGGAATTTTATTAATTTTATATTCTCCGTCATTAGCAGGAATAAAATATAACGGATTATATGCACCTGCATATTGTATTTCCTGTTTTGTTGTATCAATGACGGATATTGCCATATCCATTCCGTCTTTAGTTTCACGATCTTGTTGATGTAAAGAATCAATAACTTTATTTCTCAATCTGTCTAATATCTCACTTGCTGCTAATATTTTATCTTTATTAACAATTTCATTAAGAAAGGTTACCCCAAGCATACTCATAAAAGCTCCGGGGACACCATGACCGGTACAATCAGCTGCAGTTACAATTAATTTATCATCTACTTTGGTCATCCAATAAAAATCACCGCTTACAATATCTTTCGGTCTGAAATAAATAAAATAATCCTCAATATCTTCGGCAAATAATTTTTTATCAGGCAAAACAGCTTCCTGAATTCTTTGTGCATATTGAATACTGTCAGTAATTTCTTCCTTTTGTTTTAAAGCAATGTCTCTTTGCTCTGTAATTAATATATTTTTATCTTCAATTTCGTCTCTTTGTGCTAAAACTTCTTCATTGCTTTGTTCTAATTCTATGTTTTTATGTTCAATTTCTTCTTTTTGTGCTGCAAGAAGTTTATTGGCTCTTTGTTTCACTCTGTTACTTCTGATAACAATTATCGTAATAATAATCATTAAAATTACCGGAGCTATAAATGAATATATTAAAATTCTTCTTCGCTTTTGTTCTGCTTTTATTTCAGCTTTATGCAATTCCTCTTTTTTCTGTTCTTCAATTTCTCTTATTTTTTCTTTTTTATCAAACTCATATTGCATACTTAATGAAACAATTGCTTTTTCATTGTTTTCATTAAAAATACTGTCATTTAATTCTTTGAAAATAAGATGGTTTTCATAAGCATCTTTATACTTACCGATTTTTGCATAATTCAAACTTAACCATTCTACGGCCTCTATTGATGTATTAATATCTGTTTCAGCAGATATCTTTTTTGCTTTTGTTAAATACCCAATTGCTTTTTTATAATTTGATTGATAATAGTAATATTCACCTAATCCGTTATAGCAAAGCGCTAAACCCGGAGCATGTTGCATATTTTCATATATCTCAATGCTTTTGTCAAAATATTCTTTAGCTGAATTATATTCTTTTTTCTTATTATTAATATCTCCCAAATTATAATAAAGACGAGCAATCATCGGGGCATACCCTATCTCTTCAGATAATTTTAAGGATTTTAAGTAATAATCAACTGCTAAATTATATTCATTATCATTTGCATAATAATTTCCGATATTGAAGTTAACTTCAGCAATTAATCGTATATCACCTAATTCTGAAAAAATATCCAATGCTTTATTGAAATTATCAATTTCTTTTTCAGCATTTTTTAGTTCACCGTAAACTATTCCGATATTTTGATATAGTTGGGCAACCACACGTTTATCATCAATTTCTTCATAAAATTTCAAACTTTTAAAGTAATAGTCTAATGTGGTTTTAAAATCTCCTTGCATTTTAAATAAGTTTCCGAGATTTAAATATGTTTTAGCAATCCCTTCTTTATCATCAATTTCTAAATAAATATCAAGTGCTTTTTGATAACTGTCTAGAGATTCAATAATCTCTCCAAGATTTCTTTTAAAAATACCGATATTCACGTAACATGCAGCAACACCTTTTTTATCGCCGATAATTTCATAAGTATCCCTGCTTTCATAAGAAGCATCATATGCTTTATCAAACTCACCGAACATAAAATAAATAATTCCTAAAGTTTTATAAACATCAGCAATTCCTTTTTTGTAATCAACTTCTTTTCCCAGAGTTAATGCTTGTTGAGCGTAATCCAATGCTTGTTCATTATTTCTGCCTCTTAACATATTTGCAAGCTCATTCAAAAGATTTACTTTTGCAGTATCAACAGTTGTTTTCTCAATTTCATTTAGTAAACTGTCAACAGGGTTTTGTTGAGCATTTAAGCCTGATTGGATTATGAAGATAAAAAAGAAGAATAAGTAAAGGGTATTTTTTTTCATTATAGATTTTTTGAAAAACTTATATTGGTATAGTTTTAATTATTGCAACGAAGTTAGAAATAATAATGAAATTGCCCAACTATTATTCCAATTTTAAACAATAAAAAAAACCGATTCATATTTGAACCGGTTTCTTTATTGTATTTCTTATCTTGAAAAAAGTTATTACAATTTAACTTCTACTGAAATTTTGCCATTCGTAACAGTTATAATATTATCGCAAGCACCTTCACCGTAATCTATTACAGAAGTTCCGTTTTCACTTACAATTGTAACAGTTCCCGAAACAGGATATCCGTATTCACAAGATCTGTCAACCGTAACAGCAGCATACCTTGCTGTATAACTAACTCCTTTACGATTTATACCTGTAGCAGTTCCGGATATTTCAATCACATTTGTAGAAATATCTCCGTCACCAAATCCTTCAAGTATTGTAAAGGTTTTATCTGACGACCAAGATATTGTTCTGCCGTCACTAAAAGTAGCAACCATATCTGTAGCAACTACATTTATTGCCGGTTTAATATAAGTGCCTCCGAAAGTTGTCGTAATTGTTCCTTCAACACCAATATCTTTTATCGTATAATTATCAAAGGTAATAACAATTTCAGCTGCTCTCACACCTATATCAGCCAAACGAGTATATTTAATAATAATTGATCCGCTTCTTACAGCACCTCTATATTCACAATTATCAACAAAAGTTAAAATAACGGTATCCACATCATTTTTGTATACTTCAACGCAACCGGGTAAATCAGCTTTGCCGCCACCACCACCGGCTTGATTATTTCCTACTGCAAAAGCATCTGACATATAATAACCTCCTCTTGCGTCATCCTCAGCAGATTGAGCATCCGGATCGGGTTTTTTACATCCTGACAAAACTAACAAGCCTGCTGCAAAAAAAACTGTTAAAATTTTAAACAAATTTGATTTCATAATATATAATTTTAGTTAATAAAGTTCATTGTTAATACCTCTTATAAGACTCAAAAATAATAAAATAGTTGTTTTAAAAACATATAATTCTTCTAATATACAACTTTTATCCATAGATACACTATTTCTTATGATAAGATATAGATTATTTTAATAATTTTAGTTATTTACCTCTATACAATTTAAAAAATTTTAATTTTGCAAGATTAAATTAAATAAAATGAATACAGATATTTTTAAAAGTAAAATAAAAGAAGGAATTCCTTCAAAATTACCGAAAAACAAAGGCAGGAGATTGAACATAAGCCATGCTCCGAAAAGAAAAAACATTCTTAATACAGAAGAAAAAAAACTTTCTTTAAAAAATGCTTTGCGATATTTCGATAAAAAACATCATAAATTTTTAGCTCCGGAGTTTTTGAAAGAATTGGAAGATTACGGTCGAATTTATATGTATCGTTTCAGGCCTGATTATGAGATGTATGCAAGATCAATAGATCAATATCCTGCAAACACTGAACAAGCAGCAGGAATTATGCTGATGATTCAAAACAATCTTGATGATGCAGTTGCTCAACACCCTGACGAGTTAATAACATACGGCGGAAACGGAGCAGTTTTTCAAAATTGGGCACAATATCTTCTCAGCATGCAATACCTTTCCGAGATGACTGATGAACAAACACTGGTGATGTATTCAGGTCATCCGTTAGGATTATTTCCTTCTCATAAAGATGCACCAAGAGTTATAGTAACAAACGGAATGGTTATACCAAACTACTCGAAACAAGACGATTTTGAAAAATTTAATGCCCTGGGAGTTTCACAATACGGACAAATGACTGCCGGATCTTATATGTATATCGGTCCTCAAGGAATTGTTCACGGAACAACTATAACAGTCTTAAATGCCGGAAGAAAAATATTAAAAAAAGGTGAAACTGATCTTAAAGGAAAATTATTTTTAAGTTCAGGATTAGGCGGAATGTCAGGGGCACAGCCAAAAGCTTGTAATATTGCCGGAGTAATTTCAGTAATTGCAGAAGTGAATCCCAAAGCAAGTAAAAAAAGGCATGAACAAGGCTGGGTAGATGAATATTTCAATGATCTTAATAAACTTGTAAAAAGGCTAATAATTGCCAAAGAAAAAAAGGAAGTTGTATCAATTGCATATGAAGGAAAGATTGTGGACGTATGGGAAAAATTTGCAGAAGAAAATATTTTCGTTGACTTGGGTTCAGATCAAACATCTTTGCATAATCCATGGGCAGGCGGCTATTATCCTGTCGAACTTTCATTTGAAGAAAGTAATAAAATGATGTCAGAAAATCCGGATGAGTTTAAAAAATATGTACAGAAATCCTTAATAAGACAAGCTGATGCAATAAAAAAACATACTGATAAAGGGACATATTTTTTTGATTACGGAAATGCCTTTTTACTTGAAGCAAGCAGAGCAGGTGCAAATATTTTAAATGAAAACAATTCATTTATATATCCGTCTTACGTCCAAGATATTATGGGTCCGATGTTTTTTGATTACGGATTCGGCCCGTTTAGGTGGGTTTGCACTTCAGGAAAAGACGATGATTTGCAAAAAACAGATAAAATTGCAGCAAATGTACTTAAAAAAATTGCAGATAATTCGCCCGATGAAATAAAAGGGCAAATGCACGACAACATAAAATGGATAGAAGAAGCCGGGAAAAACAAACTTGTTGTAGGCTCTAAAGCCAGAATTCTTTATGCAGATTGTGAAGGCAGAACAAAAATTGCTTGTGCATTTAATAATGCAATAAAATCCGGAGAGCTTTCTGCTCCTGTTGTTCTCGGACGTGACCATCATGATGTTTCAGGTACTGATTCGCCATACAGAGAAACTTCCAATATATATGACGGTTCTCAATTTACTGCTGATATGGCCATACAAAATGTTATAGGTGACAGTTTCAGAGGTGCAACTTGGGTATCGATACATAACGGCGGAGGTGTCGGCTGGGGCGAAGTTATAAACGGTGGTTTCGGAATGTTGTTGGACGGCTCAAAAGAAGCAGACAGAAGATTAGAAATGATGTTGCATTGGGATGTTAATAACGGAATCGGCAGAAGAAGTTGGGCAAGAAATAAAGGTGCTGTATTTGCTGCTAAAAGAGCAATGAATAAGAATGATAAATTAAAGGTTACTTTGCCGAGTTTTGCTGATGATGAATTAATAGATAATTTATTTTAATTGACAGGATTAATTGGTTATTTATTATTCAATCATTATCAAATTTTTCTTCTGCATCTTTTAGTAATAATCTTAATGTTTGGTCTTTAATTATAATATCTTCGAGATCAGCTTTTTAAAGATTTGTTATAATTTTTTTCATATTCATCTGAATTTGCTTTTTATATAAATCAGTTATGTAAGATTTTGGAGTCTCCATTCTTCCACAGTAATATATCCGTCTTGACCTTTCCATTTTGCAATATACGGATTATAATTACATTTTTCGGGTTGGGAGTATCGGTTTTTTGGATATTTTAAATATGCTCTGCAATCTGTACAAATATGCCTGAATTCACAGTCTTTGCATACTTCAATTTGGTAAGTTTTCGGCAGATCATGATTTTGTAGTCAGGGCTATTAAAAAATATCCGGATGGATTTCTCTATATCGATGAGACCATTGCAGGATACAGGGATGGCGGCATGAGCTGCAAGATGATGGAAAAAACTAAGATCGAGGATCTAAAGATAATCTCATCGAACTATAACAAGATCCAGTTCTTGTTTGGGGCAGCGGTCTGTGCATTAGTCATATTGAAGTATAAGGTACCACAGATCTTAAAAATGAAAAGTGCACATATTGACAAAGAGAGTATGCAATGAACATTCTTGTTATTCCCACCACAGATTGGACCAAACATCCAGTTCCAAACAGGCTTAACTTTATTTTTGATATACTTGCTGAAAATCACAATGTCTATGTTGTTAACTTCACATTAAAGAAATTCGAAGGTGTTGCACCAAGGGCAACCAGATGTCATCTTCACGATGTGACATCAATTAAAGTCGATGACCCATCGTCTTACTATATTTTCAACAGTTTTGCGCATCTGCTAAAGATCAGGAATATTATTAAAAATGAAAAAATAGATATCATAGTCTCAGCCAACATATTACCGGCTTTTTTGGTGAATTTCGTAAAAGGAAAAGTCCCGGTCGTTTTTGATTATCTGGATCATTATGAAGAATCTGCAGCAACATACTATCCAGATTCCTTTTTTGGGAAGATCGTGAAAAGAGGAGTAAGGTCTATCATCCGCTATAACCTGAGAAATGCAGACTCGGTCATAACGGTTACAGAAGAATTCAAGCAGTTCTTAAATTCGATTGGTGTAAACGATATACATGTAATCCCAAATGGGGTTGACACAACAGTCTTTAAGCAAATCCCCTCAGATATAGCCAAAAAAGATTTGGGTTTAGAAGGGAATATTATTGGATATGTCGGCTCGCTTGAATACTGGGTCGATCTGGAAACAGTAGTCAAAGCCTTGCCGCACCTGGATGTTAAATTACTGGTAATTGGACCGGAACTGTTTACCGACTACGGTAAAATGATTAAAGAACTCGCAGAAAAACTGGATGTATCCGATAAACTCACATTCACCGGCAGGGTTGAATATTCCCAACTTTATAGATACATATCAGCTATGGACATAGGACTTAATCCACTAAAACACGTCAAGAAAAATGAAATAACAGTTGGTGGAAAAATATTTAATTATTTAGCTTGTGGAAAACCAGTTTTATCCAGCAGAATGATTGCTCTGGAAAATTTATTAGGAAATAATCTATTTTATTATGATGATAAAATGAGCTTTATCAGGATGATAAATAGACTACTGGAACCAGCAGATGATCGTGATAACTATATCAAGATTTCTCAAAATTTTGATTGGAGAAATATTGCAAAAATGTATAATCAAATTTTACTAAATGTTGTTGAAAAAACTTAACACAAAACATTTAAGTCTGATTTGTGATATCTAAATAAAACGCAATAATTTATTATCAACAGAGGTGTTTGATTTTTGAATAATAATGATTTAAATGATAAAATATTAAAACTGAAACGTATATTTAACTTAGATTTATTATTTATTCTTTTTATATTTATCTTGAGTTTTTATATCCGTGCTGTTTTACCACACGATGCAGTTTTCAGGGGAGGTATAGTCGGATTTGCTGCAGACGATGCTGTATACCATATGCGTCTTGTTGAAAATCTGGTCCATAATTTCCCGCATAAAATATGGTTTGATGTATTCACCCTTTATCCTTCCGGCCAATATCTTCATTTTGGTCCACTGTGGACCTACATGATTGCCGTCTCATCGATAATAATGGGATTCGGCGCACCCAGCCTTGAACTAACAAGAAGCGTGGGCGCATATTTCCCTGCTATCTTTGGTGCATTATTGGTATTTCCCATATACTTTATTGGGAAACAAGTATTTGATAGGCGGGTTGGCCTTATATCTGCCTTCATTGTTGCCGTAATGCCAGGACAGATACTGTCACGTTCAGTTATGGGTTTTACTGACCACCATATTGGTGAAGTATTTTTCAGCTCATTATACCTGATGTTTTTCATTTTGGCGATAAAATCCATCAATGGAAAAGATATCTCATTAAAAGATGTCCAAAATAACGATTGGGATAAAGTCAAAAAGCCAATTATTATTTCAATATTAGCTGGCATTTCTTTTAGTTTGTACATGCTCCAGTGGTCTTCGGGGATTTTTTATGGAGGTATTGTTGCGATTTTTATTGTGTTACAGTTTATTGTAGATCATATGCGTGGTAAGTCTATAGATGGTCTTTGTTTAGTTAGTACAGTTTCATTTTTTGCAGCATTCCCGTTAATTTTATTATTCTTTAATCCCAGCAATTCCTTTGCTTCAGACAAATATTCTTATCTCCATATTTTGATTACTATTGGAAGTGCTATATTTTTCCTTACTTTGGGATTGTTATCCATAAAAATGAGGGAAAAAAACATTGATAAGTTATATTATCCACTCTCCATCGGTGCTATTTATGCAATTGGTTTGATTATTTCAAAACTCATCATTCCAGATGTTTTTGCAAATTTCCAAAGATTTTTCGCCCTATTCCAAGCCAACACTGGCGGTAGTGCCACCATTGCCGAAGCCTCACCCCCCACCCACCAGATGATCTTCGGCTATGCCAGCTACCCCAACAACTTCGGCGGCAGCTACCCCGGCATATTTGAGTTCGTATCAACCTATTACATCGCCCTGCTCGCCATGGTAGCCATAGGAGC
>JAUVIG010000241.1 GCA_030592825.1 Chlorobiota bacterium
AAAATTAACGAAGGATTTGAAGGCGGAGTTTTACCCGCAGACTGGGTTATTAATAATGATGATGATGACGGATGGTCAATTTATGAAAATGAAATCTATGCTCATACCGGAAACTGGAGTGCAGTTGCAGTTTCATCAATCAACGGTAATGAAGACTGGCTCATTACTCAACAAATTGCAGCCGAAACCGGAGACTATTTAATTTTTTATGCAAGATCTTGGTTCTCAACTGAAGATATTGAAATAATGGTTTCAACAACCAACAATAGTATCGGGAGTTTTTCACTTTTTCAAACAGCAGCAGGTATAACAGACAGCCATACAAGATATCAATATGATTTAAGCTCATTTAACGGAGAAGATATTTATATTGCATTCAAATGGACACAAAACGGTTATGCTGTTGTTTTGGATGACGTACAAGTTGGACCGACTTATTCTCCTACAATTACCTTACCTGATAACTTCACCTTTGAACAAGACGATCAATTAATAGTGGACTTTGCACAATACATAGAAGTTTTTAATCCCGAAATTGCAACTTTATCAGTAACAGGAAATACAAATGTAGTTGCAGATATTGACGGTTTTGAAGTAACTTTTACTTCCCCGGGTTGGTTCGGAACAGAAACTCTTACTTTTGAAGTTGATGACGGATTAGGAAAAGCTACCGCATCAGATATTGTTGATGTAATTGTTACTGAAATTGCAGCAAATGATGTAGGTGTGCTTTCAATAGAAATCCCGACAGAATATACCTTTACAGATACAGAAATAATTCCGACTTTTACAATTAAAAACTTTGGTACTGATGATATTACAGAAAGTTTTCAACTTAATTGTGAAATTAGAGATACACTGGGAATACTTGATTATTCAGCATTAAGCTCTTATTCCGGTGGTATTGTATCAGGTGCAACCGACCAAGTTTCTTTTTCAGGAGCATGGACTCCGGATGTATTCGGAGTTTATACAGTTAAAATTTGGACAGCACTTACAGGCGACCAAAATCCTGATAATGATACAATTATTACGGAAACAGAAGTAGTTATACATTACGGAACAGGCGGTCCTGATGCTATGGGTTATGAATGGATTGACAGTCAAGAAGACGGAGGACCTGTTTATAACTGGATAGAAATCAGCGGAACCGGAGAATCTGCAATTATGTATGGATTCCCTTACCCTTCTTTTTATGGCGATGATAATCTGTCTGCACCTATTCCTTTTGGTTTTCCTTTTAATTTTTATGGAATTGACAGAGACAGTTTTTATGTTGACATAAACGGAGAAATGCTTCTTGCAGAAAATACCTGGTATAATGAATATACTTATATTAATGACTGATGGGGATCAGATGGTAACATGTTTAATTATTACTATCCAATACCCGGTTACTCCAATATGCCGGCTCTGATTGCAGTTTTTTGGGACGATTTATTGGCAGACGAAGGTACCGGAGATATTTATTTCCAAACATTCGGTACTGCACCGGACCGTTATTGCGTTGTTGAATGGCATAATTTAAGGTTCTGCTATGGTTCGGTTACAGACACTACTCTTTGTTTTGAAGCAATATTTCATGAAAACGGCGATATAATTTTTCAGTATAAAGATGTAGCAATCGGTCAAACAGGAAGCACTTGTCCGCACGATTACGGGCAAAGTTCAACAATCGGTATTCAAAATGATCATGCAGATATAGGTTTGTCTTATTTATTTGAAATTGTAGAAAACGGTAATTACATCGGTGTAGAACCTTTAGGAAACCTTCTTACCGACGAACTTGCAATTAAATTTTTTCCGGGAGAAGATTTATATGCTCCTTATTTTTATTATGAATATGAAAGAGGTAATACGTTTGATACTACACCTGAAATAACTGTTGAAGTAACCGATATGGCAGAAATACTGTATGACTCTCTTTATTATAATACCGGCAGCGGATGGCAAGCGATTGCTTCTTCAGGTAAATCATTTAATACTTTCACCTATCAATTGCCTGAAATATCTAAAAGCACAACGGTAAATTATTATTTTGCAGCAGTTGATGATTCTCCGGCACAAAACAGAGGAACTTTTCCGGTAAATGCCCCTGATAATTATTTTTCATTCAAAATATTACCTACTGACAATATTGACCTTCTTCTCGTTCATCCGGGTACAGTTCCGGGTTACCAAGATTACACCGGTTTAGAATTTTCTAAATTTACTGCCGGTTTTGATGCATTTGGAATAAATTATGATTTTTATAACTGGGAAGAATACAATCAATATAAGTTCCCTGATTCATATAAAACAATATTTATGTACGGAAATTCAATGGGACATGGTGATTCAGAAGATACTCTCTGTTTAGCTTTAAATAATTTCCTTGATCTCGGAACAAATGAAAATCCGAAAAATATCTTTACGGCAGCAGACGAAATTGCAGGTAATGCTTATGTTTTATATAGTTATAATTTGTATGACAGACCTTTAATGAAGTTTTATTATGCATATTTACGCGGTAGATATATTCCTACAGGAACCGGTGGCGGAACAGATGGAATAGGCGGTCCCGAGATATATGATTATTCTGACGGCAGCATAATTGGTGTGGCTGATTCTCCGATAGGAACAGAAGGTGTGGAATTAAACGTTTATTCTAACAGTCCCGATGTAATTAGTAACGGAACATGCTTTGAATATTATAACGATGAAGTTACTAATCCTGAAATCAGCTCTTATAACTCATTCTTGTTTGAAGACGGGCCTCACAGCGGAAATGCTTATGCAAAAGGCAAAAGTTGTGCTGTTTGGTTAGATAATCTTATTTACAAATCATTCTTTACCGGTTTTGATATATCCCAGTTTACTGATGCTGATATCAATACTATGATACAAGAAGCATTAGATTGGTTCGGTCATGTTCCGACCGGTATTGAACCGAATTTAACGACTAATGGAGATTTTAATATTTATCCAAATCCATGTAACGGAACTTTTAATTTAAAATTTTCAAATTATGATATTCAAAATGTTTTAATTGAATTAATTAATATTCACGGACAAGTTGTTTTTGAACAAACAATAACAAATTTAAATCATGAAAATAAAATAAATGTTTCCGGACTTAAAAAAGGATTTTATTTTGTAAGAGTTAATACCGGAAATGAAATAAAAACTAAAAAATTAATTATTGAATAGTTTTTATTTTTTTTGTATTTGTTAACCGCAAGAGGATTTTATAAAATGGTTTTATCGGTAATTTTCGGCTGTAAACTTTATTTTTCTAACTCAATAATTAATGCCGATTTCTTATTAATTGTTATTGTTTTTGAAATGTCAATAATTTCATCCGTTAAGATATTTTTACCTTTGGAATAATCTTTCAAAATTTCATTAAAACGCTTACAATCTACGATTCTTTTTTGAGAGTTATGATTGTTTAATAATACCATAACAGCCTCATTATCTGTATGTCGGAAATAGACATAAACATTATTTTCAGGTACGAAATGCAATAGTTTACCTTCGGTAACTGCTTTATTTGTTTTACGCCAATCTGCAATAGTTTTGATGTAGTTGAATATTTCGTTTTGTTCTTTTGTGTGTCCTTCTTTTGTAAAAGCATTGATTTTATCATCTTTCCAACCTCCGGGAAAATCAGTTCTGATATGTCCGTGTCCTTTATGCTCGTGTCCGGTTGTTAATATTTCTGTTCCGTAATAAAGCATAGGAATACCTCTTGAAGTCAATAAGAATGCTAAACCCATTTTCAACTTATTCACATCTTCACCAACGGAAGTAAAATATCGATTCAAATCATGATTATCCAAAAAGATAACATTATTATTTGCGTTTTCGTAAAGGAAATCTTGTGCTAAAATGTAATATATGCTTGATAAACCATCTGTCCATCCGTCATTTTGGTTAAAAGCATCACGAGTTGCATAATATAGAGGAAAATCGGTTATTGAATTCAAATATGAATTGTAGTTTCCGGATATTGGACTGTTCCCGCTGAAATAAGCCGTAAATGCAGGTTTTTGCAACCATGTTTCTCCAAGTAAAGTAAAATCAGGATATTCATCATGTATTTGTTTTGCCCAAGCTGACATAAAATTTTTAAAAGGGTAGGGTTGTGTATCCATTCTGATTCCGTCTAAATCAGCATATTCAATCCACCAAATACTGTTTTGTATCAGATAAGTTGCCAGGTAAGGATTATGCTGATTTAAATCGGGCATCCGGCTGTCAAACCAACCTTGTGTCATTCGTTTTTGATCATCTTTTGATGCATGAATATCAGCAATAGTGCTGCCTCTGAAATTTGAACGATAATCAGGATTTGTGTTTGCCCAATCTTTCATCGGGAGGTCTTTCATCCACCAATGATTACTGCTGCAATGATTAAAGATCATGTCCATAATCAGTTTCATTTCTCTTTTATGAAGTTCATCGGAAAGTCTTTTATAATCTTCATTTGTGCCTGAACGCAGATCAGTTTTATAAAAATTTGTAATCGCGTATCCGTGATAGGAATATGCAGAATTGTTGTTTTCTAAAGTCGGATTAAGCCATAATGCTGTAATTCCCAAATTTTTAATGTAATCTAAATGATTAATAACGCCTTGAATATCACCGCCGTGTATTCCATCAGGATTGTTTCTGTTTGTTTTTTCCAAAATACCCTGCGGATTGTCATTAGACGGATTTCCGTTGGCAAATCTGTCAGGCATTAATAAGTAGATAAGGTCTGCACTTGAAAACCCCCTGCTTCTGTCAGTTTTTTCTTTTAATTCATACTTGTGTTTTATAATAGTCAAACCTTTTGAAAAAACGATATCAAAACTTCCGGCTTTTGCATCCGGAAGAACTTCAACATCCAAAAACAAATAATTCGGATTTTCAACTTTATGAATTTTTTGAAGTTTGACTTTATCAGAAACGACAGATACATCTGTTAAAGAGATATTCTCACCGTAAACTAACAATTGAACGGTTTTATTTTTCATATCAACCCACCAATTCGGCGGTTCAATACGTTCAAGATTTATCTTTTGTGCAAAGACTGTTGATGTTGCAAATAATAGGGTGATGATGATTAGTTTTTTCATATTTGTTTGTTAGGAGACTTTCCAAGTTTTTAAAACTTGGAAAGTCTATAATTCGACAATATATTTTTCAATTATGCTAAATGAGTGGTTATCGGAATGAAATTGAATATAATTTTCTTTTCCTTTGAAGTTTTCAAGAATCTCATATTTAGGCAGTTTCGATGGTTTTGGTTTCATTATTCGTTCATAAGAACTGTACGGATAATCTTTATAATCATCAGTAAATCTATGATGTACGGGATTATAATGGATATATTGCATCACATTGTTCAAATATTTTAAATTATCAATAATTAAGCGTTCAAAATTTTTTTGAAATAAACTTCCTGTTCTGCTTTCTTGCTTGTTAATTGCTTTTGCATAAGACATAAAGAACTTTCGGAATTGATTGCTGATTATTAATCCTGCAATTTCCGGTAAATCAGACTTTCCAAGTTTCAAAAACTTGGCAAGTCTATTAGGAATATCATCTGACTTTTTTGCTCTTTGCAATATTTGTTTTGCAGTATTCAGTTTTACTAAAAAATGAAAATGGTTGCCAAGTAAACAATATGCATAAGTCGTTAAATAATCCGATAAATATTCATCATATTTTCTCAAAAAATAATCATAGTTTTCTTTTTTGAAGAAAATTTTGGATTTATCATTTCCTCTGTTTAGAATATGGAAAAAGTTATCGGGAATTAGGGGTTTGAAATAATGTGTTGACATAATAATTGTTTCCTTTTTAGACTTTCCAAGTTTTGAAAACTTGGAAAGTCTTTAATTCTACTTTACGACTTTAAATTTTATTCAATAAGTTGTTCATATCTGTAATATCTGTCAATATCCTTTTTCCTTTTAAAGTGTCTGACTTTCATTTGTTCGAGCCTTTCTTTATATTG
>JAUVIG010000098.1 GCA_030592825.1 Chlorobiota bacterium
AGAGTGTGTAATTGTAAAAGATTTGTCAAATGATATTGCTTCCGAAAAATTAATTGCCGGCAGGTCTTCAGGACATGAAAATTCTTGAGAATATATACTCACAGAAAATAATAAAATTAAAACTACATATAATAATTTCTTCATCTGAAAATATTTATGATTTTATAATTGAGTCCACTCCGAAAAGTATAATTTCGCCGCGAATTCACGAATAAAAATTACAACAATTTGATTATCTATTACATATGATTAGTAAGATTTCATAAATTCACGAAAACTTTGTTTTCGGAGTGGACTCATAATTCTTATATATTTTTACAAATATAAAAAAAGAGCGCTCTTTTGAACGCTCTTTTGTAAATATTTGGTATAAATTTTATTCTTTATCTTCTTTTTTGTCTTCTGTTTCTTCTTCTTTATCTGCTTTCTCTTCTTGTTTCACTTCATCTTTAATTTCTTCTTTTGTTTCTTCAACTTTCACTTCTTTTTGAAGATTCTCTTCTTTTACTTCTTCTTTGGTTTCAACATCATTGATATTTTCTTCAACTTGTTGAGTCTCTTCAATTGTTGTTTCAGTTTTTACTTTTCCTCTGCGTGTTCTTTTTCTTTTTGATTTAGCAGCTTTTTCAGAAAAATAATTCTCATTATAATCCACTAATTCAATAATACACATTTCAGCATTATCACCAAGACGATTTCTTGTTTTTAATATTCTTGTATATCCGCCTTCTCTTTCAGCAACTTTTAAAGAAATTTCTCTGAAAAGTTCAGTAACAGCAGATTTATTTTGTAATCTTTTAAACACCATTCTTCTGGAATGAGTAGTATCTGTTTTAGACCTGTTAATCAAAGGTTCAACAAATGATCTTAATGCTTTAGCCTTTGCAACAGTTGTGTTTATTCTTTTATGCTCAATAAGAGATATTGCCATATTTGATAACATAGCTTTTCTGTGAGCTTTTTTCCTTCCTAAATGATTAAATTTCTTCCTGTGTCTCATTTCTTTATTCCTTTTCTAATTTATATTTACTGACGTCCATTCCGAATGAAAGTTCTCTGTTTGATAACAGGTCTTCTATCTCAGTTAAAGATTTTTTACCGAAGTTTCTGAATTTTAATAAATCGTTTCTGTTATATACGACTAATTCGCCAAGAGTATCAACATCTGCAGCTTTCAGACAATTTAAAGCTCTAACGGAAAGATCAAGATCTACCAATTGAGTTTTTAATTGTTGACGCATATGCAGTACTTCTTCGTCAAATTCTTCATTCTCTTTTTTCTCCTCAGATTCAAGAGTTATCTTTTCATCTGAGAATAACATGAAATGATGAATTAAAATTGTAGCAGCTTCTTTTAATGCTTCTTTAGGATATATTGACCCGTCAGTATCAATATTAAAAATCAGTTTTTCATAGTCAGTTTTCTGTCCGACACGATAATTCTCAATACTGTATTTTACATTCTTAATAGGTGTAAAAATTGAATCAACGGCAATTAAGCCTATATCACTTGTATCAACATCATGATCGTCTGCAGAAACATATCCTCTTCCTTTATCTATTGTCATTTCAATCTGCAGTCTTACATCTTTTTCCATATTACAGATAACCAGATCCGGATTCAATACTTCAAAGTCAGACATATAATCATTTATATCACCGGCAGTAAATTTTGATTTTCCGGAAATACTTATCACAATTCTTTCGTGATCTGATTCTTCAACAAGCTGTTTAAATCTAACCTGTTTTAAATTCAGTATCATTTGCGGTACATCTTCAATTACTCCTGTTATTGTAGAAAACTCATGTTCTACACCTTCAATTTTCAAAGAAGTAATGGTATATCCTTCAAGAGATGATAACAATATCCTTCTTAAAGCATTCCCAATGGTTATACCATAGCCCGGTTCAAGCGGACGAAATTCAAACTGACCGGAAAAATCATCCTGTTCAATCATTAAAACCTTATCAGGTTTTTGGAAGTTTAAAATAGCCATAAATAAAATATTTACTATTTTGAATATAATTCAACAATTAATTGCTCTTTAATGTTCTCGGGAATATCTTCACGTTCAGGTATATTAACAAATTTGCCTTTTAATGAATCATCATCCCACTCTATCCATGAGTATCTTGTATGGGACCCTTTTGATAAGGAATCAGAAATTACTTCAAGAGACTTTGATTTTTCTCTGACACCGATAATATCACCCGGTTTTAATATATAAGAGGGAATATTAACAACTTCACCGTTAACAGTAATGTGTCTGTGTGAAACAATTTGCCTTGCAGATGCTCGTGAAGGAGAAATTCCAACTCTGAACACAACATTATCTAAACGAGATTCGAGCAGTTGAAGAAATACTTCACCGGTAATTCCTTTACTCGAAGAAGCTTTTTTAAACAAATTATAGAATTGTTTTTCCAATAATCCGTATATATATTTAGCTTTTTGCTTTTCTTTTAATTGAATACCGTATTCGGAAACTTTTCTTCTTCTTTTGTTTGGTCCGTGCTGTCCCGGAGGATAATTTTTCTTTTCAAAAGCTTTATCAGAACCAAAAATCGGCGAACCGAATTTCCTTGCTATTTTAGTTTGTGGGCCTCTGTATCTTGCCATTATATATTATTTTTCTATTTTAAAATTAAACTCTTCTTCTTTTAGGAGGTCTGCAACCGTTGTGAGGTATAGGAGTTATATCCTGAATTTCAGTAACCATAATACCTGCTGAATGAATTGCTCTGATAGCAGCTTCCCTTCCGTTTCCCGGACCTTTAACATAAACCTTTACTCTTCTTAAGCCTAATTCATGAGCTACTTTTGCACAATCTTCAGCAGCTGTTTGAGCAGCATAAGGAGTATTTTTTTTAGATCCTCTGAATCCCATTTTACCGGCAGATGACCATGAAATTACCTGTCCGGTATTATTTGCAAGAGTTATAATAATATTGTTGAAAGATGAGTGAATATGAGCTTGTCCTGCAGCTTCAACAATAACATTTCTTTTCTTAGTTTGTTTTGTACTTTTCTTTGCCATAATAAAGAATGATAAACTTAATTATTAAAATACTCGTCTGATTTTACGTGTACGTGCATTATTTTTAGTTTTTTGACCTCTTACGGGTAAACCAATTCTGTGACGTATTCCTCGATAACAACCAATATCTCTGAGGCGTTTAATGTTCATTTGCTTTTCTGATCGAAGTTCTCCTTCAATTTTGAAATTATCTACAATAATATTACGGATATTACCTCTTTGTTCATCAGTCCAATCTTTTACTCTAACATTCTTGTCAACACCAGCCTGTTCGAGTATTTTTTGAGCTGTCGTTTTTCCAACTCCGTAAATATATGTTAAAGATATTTCTCCCCTTTTATTGTCCGGTATATCTACACCTGCAATTCTAGCCATAATTAAAATTTTATAAATTAACCTTGTCTTTGTTTAAATCTGGGATTTTTTTTATTAATCACATAAAGCCTCCCTTTCCTCCTGACAATCTTACAATCAGCACTTCTCTTTTTAACTGATGCTCTAACTTTCATTTGTTCTAATTTTTATATCTGTATTTTATTCTGCCTTTAGTTAAATCATAAGGCGACATTTCAACCTTAACTTTATCTCCGGGCAAAATACGAATATAATGCATCCTCATTTTTCCTGCTATATGAGCAGTAATAATGTGCCCGTTTTCGAGTTCAACTCTGAACATTGCATTTGATAATGCTTCTTTTACAATACCGTCCTGTTCAATTGATGGTTGTTTGGCCATATAAATTTATTTACATTGATATTTGTGATGCTCCTGCCCTGCCTGCTATTCTGCCGGATTTGGTAAGACCATCATAATGTCTCATTAATAAATGACTTTCAATATGTTGTAAAGTATCCAGAACAACACCTACTAATATTAACAATGATGTTCCGCCAAAAAAATATGCAAACTGATTATTTACTCCTCCTATCATTGCAAACGCAGGTAATATTGAAATCAGAGCTAAGAAAACAGACCCCGGGAATGTTATTCTTGACATAATTTCATCTAAATGTTCAATAGTCTTTCTACCCGGTTTTATACCGGGAATAAACCCTCCGTTTTTCTTCATATCTTCTGCCATTTGAGTCGGATTTACAGTGATTGCTGTATAGAAATATGTAAAAACAATAACCAACAATCCATAAACTAAATTGTACCAAAATCCTGTAATATCAGAAAAA
Organism: Chlorobiota bacterium; assembly: GCA_030592825.1. Lineage (GTDB taxonomy): Bacteria > Bacteroidota > Bacteroidia > Bacteroidales > JAADGE01 > JAADGE01. The sequence goes on from JAUVIG010000098.1 coordinate 4,221, forward strand.
GAAGCAGCAATTGAATTTGTAGTTTCAGTATCAAAACGTGTTAACATCATCGGTAAAAACATTAATGCTTGTGCAAAAATAATCGGCATCACACCGGCAGCATTAACTTTTAACGGTATATATTGTCTGACTCCCCCATATTGTTTATTCCCGACAATTCTTTTCGCATATTGAACAGGTACTCTTCTTACTGCTTGTACTAAAGCAATTGAAGCAACAAATACTAAGAACAGGATTAACATTTCAACAATGAAAGCAATTAAACCTCCACCTCCTGAACCTAATTTAGAAACAAGCTCAGCAGCAAATGATTGCGGCAATCTTGCAATAATACCAATCATAATCAATAAAGAGATACCATTACCAATTCCTTTATCAGTAATTTTTTCACCCAACCACATAATGAACATAGTACCTGCTACCATTAAAATAATAGCTGAGAACCAGAACAAATCCTGACTATGCATAATAAATGCTTCAGCAGGTAACTGGTATTTAAGATTTGCTAAATAAGCAGGTGCTTGAAATCCTGTTATTAAAATAGTTAAGTATCTGGTAATTTGATTTATTTTTTTTCTTCCGCTTTCTCCTTCACGCTGTAAACGTTGGAAATACGGAACTGCCATTCCTAACAATTGAATAACAATAGATGCTGATATATAAGGCATTATACCGAGTGCAAAAATTGATGCATTTGCAAAAGCACCGCCTGAAAACATATTAATCAAAGCTATGATTCCACCTTCACTTGCTTGTTGTTGAAAATCAGAAATAGCATGAGGATCTACACCCGGCAATACAACATGTGCTCCTAACCTATATATTAATATAAGTCCGAGAGTTGCAAGAATTTTGTTCCTAAGATCCTCAATTGCAATGATGTTCTTTATTGTCTGAATAAATTTCTTCATTAATTTTAAATTTTTTCTGCTTTACCACCTACTTTTTCAATAGCTTCAACAGCCGATTTAGAAAATGCATGTGCTTTTACTTCAATTTTTGCAGTTAGTTCTCCGTTTGCAAGAATTTTAACTAAATCATTTTTTTGGATAAACCCTGCATTTTTAAGAGTATCAATATCAATAGATGTTATTGATTTATCTTTTGCAAGTTTTTCAAGAATATCAATATTAATAGCTTTATATTCTATTCTGTTGATATTTCTGAATCCAAATTTAGGCAAACGTCTGTGTATAGGCATTTGTCCTCCTTCAAAACCGAATCTTCGAGAGTATCCTGAGCGTGATTTTTGCCCTTTATGACCTCTTGTTGCGGTACGTCCTTTACCTGAACCAATACCTCTTGCAATTCTTTTTCTCTTCTTAACTGAACCTTTAGCAGGTTTTAAATTACTTAAATCCATCATTAATTATTTCAGGTATATTTATTTTACTTTCTCTACACTCACAAGATGTAAAACTTTTCTTACCATCCCGTTAATTTGCTCATTTTCAGTATGCTCTGCAACACTGTCTATTTTTCTTAATCTGAGTGCTTGTAATGTAGCCTTTTGCCTTTGTGTTGCACCTATACTACTTTTCTTCTGTGTAATTCTTATCTTTGCCATATTGTCAATATCTATCCGTTAAAAACTTTATCAACAGTAACTCCTCTGTGCTGAGAAACTGTGTACGCATCTCTCATAGATAATAAAGCATTCATAGTAGCTTTTACAAGATTATGCGGATTTGAAGAACCTTTAGATTTTGCTAAAACGTCTTTTACTCCTGCGCTTTCTAAAACTGCACGCATCGCACCACCTGCCTTAACACCTGTACCATGAGAAGCAGGAATCATAAGAACATCAGCTCCACCATATTTTGCAGTCTGTTTATGAGGTATTGTACCGTTTATAACAGGAACTTTGACTAAATTTTTCTTTGCATCTTCAATGCCTTTTTGAATAGCAGTTGCAACTTCACCTGCTTTACCAAGTCCGTATCCGACAATGCCGTTTTCATTTCCGACAACAACAATAGCTGCAAAACTGAATGTTCTGCCACCTTTTGTTACTTTGGTAACTCTCTTAATAGCAACTAATCTGTCTTTAAGTTCAATATCAGTATTTCTGACTTGCTTTTCTTTACCTTTTGACATAATTTCTTAAAATTTGAGTCCTTCTTTTCGGGCAGCTTCTGCTAATGCTTTAACTCTGCCGTGATATAAATAACCGCTTCTGTCAAATAAGACAGATGTAATTTTTTTCTCTTTTGCTTTTCCTGCAATTTTCTTACCTACCAATCCTGCCACTTCAGTTTTATTAACAATATTTTTTTCAGTAATGTCTTTTTCTTTTGATGATGCAGAAATTACAGTTTCTGAAGTAACATCATTAACTAACTGTACATAAATATGTTTATTACTTCTGAAAACTGATAATCTTGGGATTTCAGCAGTACCGTTTATTTTTTTTCTGATACGTTTTTTAATTCGTATTCTTCTTTCTCTCTTTGATAAAGCCATAATTAATTTTAGATTTTAGATTTTAGATTTTTGCTTCTAAAATTTATATTCTTATTTCCTGTTACTCAGCAGCAGCCTTTCCGACTTTTTTCCTTACGTATTCATCTATATATCTGATTCCTTTTCCTTTATAGGGTTCAGGTTTTCTGAATGATCTTACTTTCGCCGCTACTTGACCTAATAATTGTTTGTCGAAACTTTTTAAAGTAATAGATGCATTTTGTCTTTTTTCTTGTTGAACTTCAGCTGTAACTTCTACAGGCATCTCAAATACAATAGGATGAGAATAACCTACATGTAGTTCTAACAGTTTTCCTTTAGTTTCAGCTCGATACCCGACACCAATTACTTCCAATTTTTTTTCAAAGCCTGCAGAAACTCCTGTAACCATATTGTAAATTAAAACTCTTGATAAACCATGAAAAGATTTATGAGTTTTTGAATCTGACATACGAGTTACAATAACTTCTGTTCCGTTAATCTCAATTTTAATATCTTTATTAATTTTTTGAGATAATTCACCAAGTTTACCTTTTACTGTAACAATATTTTTGTCTGAAACATCAATTTTCACACCTTCAGGTATACTTATCGGTAATTTTCCTATTCGTGACATATCTGATTTCTTTTCCTTCTAATTAATATACATAACATAATACTTCACCACCAACTTTTTGTCTTGCAGCATCTTTATTTGTCATTACGCCATTTGAAGTAGATATTATTGCAATTCCTAATCCGTTAAGAACTCTGGGCATATCAACGGCAGACGTATATTTTCTTAAACCGGGTGTACTAATTCTTTCTAATTTAGTAAATGCCGGAGTCTTTGTTTTGGGATGATATTTAAGAGCAATTTTTATTTTACCCTGTTTATTATCATCTTCAAATTTATAACTAAGAATATAACCTTGTTCAAATAATATTTTAGTCATACCTTTCTTCAAGTTTGATGCCGGTATCTCAACAACCTTATGTTTTGCCATTACGGCATTTCTTATTCTTGTAAGATAATCTGCGACAGTATCTGTAATCATTTTTTTAAATTTTAATATTTTTTTACCAACTTGCTTTTTTTACACCGGGAATCAAACCTTTTGATGCCATCTCTCTGAAAGTTATTCTGCTGATACCAAATTGTCTCATGTATCCTCTGGGTCTTCCGGTAAGACTGCAACGATTATGAAGCCTTACTTTTGATGAGTTTTTCGGCAATTTTGCTAAGGCTTCCCAATCACCTTCAGCTTTATATTTTGCTCTTTTTTCAGCGTATTTTTCAACAAGCTTTTGTCTTTTTCTCTCTCGAGCTTTCATTGATTCTTTAGCCATTCTCTTTTATTTTTTAAACGGAAAACCAAATTGTTTTAATAATGCATAACCTTCTTCATCGGTATTTGCAGATGTTACAAATGTTATGTTCATTCCTAAAATTTTATCAATTTTATCTAATTCAATTTCAGGAAAAATAAATTGCTCTTCAATCCCTAATGTATAGTTCCCTCTCCCGTCCAACTTTCCTGAGATACCTCTGAAGTCTTTAATACGCGGGATTGCAACAACGAGAAGTTTTTCCAGAAATTCATACATTCTGTCTCTTCTTAAGGTTACTTTAACTCCGATGGGCATTCCTTCTCTCAATTTGAAATTAGAGATATTATTTTTTGCGTTTCTTTGTATTGCTTTTTGTCCGGCAATTGAAGATAATTCTTCTTGTGCCGTATTAATTATTTTTTTATCTGCAACACCTTGTCCTATTCCTTGATTTAAAACAATCTTCTTTAATCTGGGAGCTTGCATTACACTGCTGTAATTAAATTCCTTTTTTAAAGCAGGAATAATCTCTTCATTAAATTTTTTCTTTAATGTAGGAATTCTCTTTTCCATTACTTAATCTCTTGTTGGTTCTTAGATTTTTTAGAATAACGTACTAATTTACCTTTGTCGTTTAATTTTCTTCCGACTCTGGTTGGTACACCTGTTTCAGGACATATTACATTTAAATTTGAAATATGAATCGCAGCTTCTTCTTTAATAATACCACCTTCAGGATATTTTGAATTAGGCTTTGTATGTTTAGAAATAACATTTACTCCTTCAACAATGGCTCTGTAAGTATCTCTTTTTACTTTTAGAACACGTCCTTTTTTACCTTTATCATTTCCTGATAATACCTGTACGATATCCCCTTTCTTTATTTTAATTTTCGTTTGCATCAGAATAGTATTTTTTCAATTATAAAACTTCAGGAGCGAGTGAAATTATTTTCATATTCGTTCTTCTTAACTCTCTCGGAATAGGACCGAAAACACGAGTACCTCTCATCTCACCGGCAGCATTTAAAAGTACAACTGCATTATCATCAAATCTGATATAGGATCCGTCTTTTCTTCTTATTTCCTTTTTTGTTCTTACAATAACACCTCTGGTTACTGTCCCTTTCTTTATTTCGCTTGACGGGATTGCACTTTTAACGGTAACAACTACTTTATCTCCAATAGATGCATATCGTTTTTTTGTTCCGCCTAATACTCTGATAACCAGCACTTCTTTAGCACCACTATTATCAGCTACATTTATTCTGCTTTCTTGTTGTATCATGATTACTTAGCTCTTTCAATAATTTCAACTAATCTCCATTTTTTTCTTTTACTGATCGGTTTTGTCTCAGCAATTCTTACGGTATCCCCCATTTTACATGTATCTTCCTCATCGTGAGCAATATACTTTTTAGTTTTTGTAATGAACTTACCGTAAACAGGATGCTTAAATCTTCTTCGTACAGCAACAGTGATAGATTTTTGCATTTTATCACCGGTTACAATACCGATTCTTTCCTTTCTTAGATTTCTTTGTTCCATTTTTAATGCTTATCTTAATTAGATTTATTTTCGTTAATTTCTCTTTGTCTTAACTCTGTTTTTAAACGAGCTATAAATCTTTTTGATTCAGTTATTTGATGAGGATTTTCAAGATCAGAAATTTTATGATTCATCTTTAAACTAACCATATTATTTTTCTCATTATCTAATCTTTCCAGAACTTCTTTATTTGTTAATTCTCTAATTTCAGAATTCTTCATTGCTTATTTTATTATTAATTTTCAATGTAATCTCTACGTACAATAAATTTAGTTTTTACGGGTAATTTTTGTGCAGCAAGTCTCATAGCCTCTTTTGCAATTACCTGAGGTACTCCGTCTGCTTCAAATAATATCCTTCCCGGTTTTACTCTTGCAACAAACAATTCAGGTTCACCTTTTCCTTTACCCATCCTTACTTCAGCAGGTTTTTTAGTTACCGGTTTATCAGGAAAAACTCTGATCCAAATATTACCTTCTCTTTTCATATATCTGGTTACAGCTTGTCTTGCAGCTTCCAGTTGTCTTCCTGTTACCCAAGCAGTTTCAAGAGATTTTATAGCAAAAGAACCAAACGCAATTGTAGTTCCTCTTGTAGAATTACCTTTCATTCTGCCTTTTTGCTGCTTTCTGTATTTTGTCTTTTTTGGTTGTAACATTTTTCTTGTTTATTATAATAAAATATATTAATTCTATTTTATTTTCTTCTTCCGGTTCTTTTATTAGGTCTGTGTTTTGTTTTAGGTTTTGTAAAATCAGGAGTAAGATCTTGTTTTCCGAACTTTTCACCTCTGCAAATCCAAACTTTAACTCCGATTAAACCAACTTTTGTTAAAGCTTCAGCAATATGATAATCAATATCTGCACGTAAAGTATGTAAAGGCGTTCTACCTTCTTTATACATTTCGTTTCTGGCCATTTCAGCTCCGTTCAGCCTACCTGAAACCATAACTTTAATTCCTTCAGCACCCATTCTCATTGAAGAAGAAATTGCCATTTTTACAGCACGCCTGTATGC
>JAUVIG010000421.1 GCA_030592825.1 Chlorobiota bacterium
GTTATTTTATTAATAACTTCGGGTTGATTAAATCCTGAAATATTAAATTCTTTCAGAACAGAAATTGCTGTGTAAGATGTCCATGATACATCAATATTATTATGTTTAAAAGCAATCTCGGTCATAGCTGAAGAGCAATTAATCTTGTGTATGGTAATTGTTTTGTCATCACTTTTAGTTCCGATAATTTCGTTACCCGGATATGGGTTACAACATTTTGCTAATTTGTATAATTCCGGAAGTACTGCATCTCTATCCGGGCTTTTGAAAGGTCTTTTTATTTTCCAAAATCGTGTACTTTTTTGCTTTAAGCAAAATTTCTTTATGGTGTCAGAAATTATAATATCCGAGATTTTTTCTTCTCCAATATCTTCAAAAAGTTTTTCTTTCTTGCTGTAACCAAGATGTTTGCAGATATTATCAATGCATTTGCCGATGTTATCTGTTTCTTTTTCCAGAAGTATAGATTCTAATTTATTTTTACCTTTTTCAATATTTTTTTCAATATCTTCCTTGAAAATTTTTCTTAACTTATATAAAGCTCTTTGAGTAATAACAAAATCAAACCATGCTTTCTGTGCTTGTTGTTTTTTTGTTGTTAATATTTCAATTTGATCTCCGTTTTTAAGTTTTGTGCTTAAGGGTTGGGGTTTTCCGTTTATCTTTCCTGCAATTGATTTCATTGCTATATCGGTATGAATCTTGAATGCAAAATCAAGAACACTTGATTCTTTCGGTAGGTTTATTATATCTCCTTTTGGTGTAAACACATATATTTCAGAAGTAAAAAGATTTAACTTGAGATTATCAATAAAAGTTAGAGCCGATGAATTATCTTCCGATAAATATTCCAGAATATCTCTTATTTTTTCATCAAATTCAGTTTTTTTCTCTTTCAATCCTTTATATTTCCAATGTGTAGCAAGTCCGTGCTCAGCAACTTCATGCATTTCTTCCGATCTTATTTGTACTTCTACCCATCGTCCGTCATCACTCATAACGGTTACATGTAAAGCTCTGTATCCGGTATCTTTTCCGTTTTTTAACCAATTTCTTTTTCTGTCTTTTTTCTCTCTGTAAAGATCGGTAATTAGTGTACCTATTTGCAATGCCTCAAAATTCTCATTTTCCTTATTTTCAGCTTTAAAAATAATCCTTACAGCAAAGAGGTCGTAAATTTCTTCAATCGGAACTCCTTTTCTCTGCATCTTTTTCCAAATTGAAAAATTTGATTTTGATCGTCCGCTTATTTCATATTTGATATTCTTTGAATCTAACTTTTCTTTTATTGGTTGTACAAAACTATTGATAAATTGCATCCTCTCTCTTTCAGAGCTTTGCAAACGTTTGCTGATTTGATGATATATATAAGGGTTTGTATTTTTTAAACAAATATCTTCCATCTCAGCCTTAATGTCGTATAATCCAAGCCTGTGAGCAAGTGGAGCATATATGTTAAGAATATCTTCAACTGATTTTTTCTGCTTTTCTGTCGGCAGGTCATCTACATTTCTGATGTTATGAAGTTTATCAGCAATTTTTATGAAAATTACTCTTATATCATCTGATATTGAAAGCAATATTTGACGCAGAATAGACGCTTGTGCATTATTTTCAAAATATTCGGTATTCTTAATTTTTTTTAAGCTGCTTACTATGGAATATATTTTTTCTCCGAAGTATCTTTTAATATCTTCAGTATTATATTCAGTTTTATTCGGAATGTCGTGTAACAGTGCTGATGTTGCTGAAGTTGTGCCCAATCCGATTTGCTCTGAAACGATTTTTGCTACTTCAAGAGGGTGATTTATATATGGTTCTCCGTTATATCTGACTGAGCCTTTATGAGCTTTATATGCAAATTTAAAAGCTTTACGTAATAATTCTAAATTTTTTTCAGTTTTAAAACGATGCTTATTATCAGCTAAAAAATTCTCAAATTCAGAATGTATTTTTTGTTCTTGAGTTTTATGCTTTATAACCATAAGTAATTTTCAAACTGTTATGCAAATATAATGAAAATTTTGGTTCATCAGATTAATGTGTATTTTAAAAAACTAAAGAAAATTTTAAATGTTTTCACTATTAAACTCAAAATACTTAGTTTTGTTTTTTGTTAGATTGAGTATTTTCAAATAAACCTTAATTTTTAGTAATATAAATGAAACGCCAATGATAAAGACTTTTAACACACCCAAGCATGATTATTTGTGGAGTAAGGTAAATTTACGGCACACAGTAGCAAGGGCGTTCCTATCTGACCTTTAAAATAATAAAAAATAAACAGATGAAAAAAACATTTGATACTGTAATAATCGGTGCAGGTTTAAGCGGACTACTTTGCGGCACATTACTTAGTAAGAAAGGGCAAAGAGTTTGTTTACTTGAGAAAAATAATAACATTGGAGGTGCAATTCAAACATTTACAAGAAAAGGCGTAACTTTTGATACCGGAATGCACTTTTTTGGCAGTGTGGGTAAAGGTCAGATTCAGAGAGAAATATTTAAGATTATCGGGATAGATGAGAAAGTTGATTTAATTGAAAAAAAAGGCACTGCTTTTAATGTTATTATTAATGATAAAGAATATGAAATACCTACCGGTTTTGATAATTTTCAAAAGAAGTTAGTTGAATATTTTCCTAAAGAAAAACATTCTGTAGAACTATACTTAAAAAGAATAAAGTCGATATATAATAATTTAACAATTGAAAATCTTTATAAAGGTATCGTTAATAAAACAGATCTTGAAACAGGAGCTTTTGAATTTATTAAAAGTATAACTGATAATATTGATCTGCAAAATCTGTTAGTCTTTAACAATTCATTATATGCCGGAGATAAAGAGACAACTTCATTGTATATGCATGCTGTTATAACAGGTTCATATATTTCTTCAACTGCTGAATTTAAAGAAGGAACAAAAAGTTTTACAGATGTTTTAAAAAATGAAATAATACAAAGATCAGGAGTAGTTCTTACAACAAAAGAAGTAGTACGATTAGAGACAGTCAAAGATATTATAACAAGTTGCATTTGTTCTGACGGATCAGAATATACTGCCGAAAACTTTATATCTTCTCTTCATCCTTCATTAACTTTAAGTTTAACAGATTCAAACTGTTTAAAAAGCATTTACAGAAAAAGAATACTTGGTTTAAACAATTCGGCAGGTTCTTTTTTAGTGTATATTATTATGAAGGATTCTGCTTTCAAATATAATAGTTCAATTTTTTTTATTAATAATTCAGATAAAGTATGGAGTTCAGAAAATAAGGGAAAAGGAAGTTTTACTATGTACACACCGTATTCAGGAAAGTCAGGAGAATATGCCGGATTTGTTGAAATAGTAAGGAGTATGGATTATGAAGAAGTTAAGAATCTGAAAAATACAAGATCAAAATTAAGAAGCGAAGAATATAAACAGTTTAAGAAAGATAAAGCTGAAGATATTTTTGAAATAATAAGCAAAATTTATCCGAATTTCAAAGATAAAATTGAAGAGTATTACACTTCAACTCCTTTAACTTATAATGATTATACAGGAATTCCGGAAGGTTCAATGTATGGGATTGTTAAAAGTTATAAAACTTTTTTTGAATCAAGTATATCTGTAAGAACAAAGATCAAAAACTTATTTTTAACCGGGCAAAGCATAAATTTTCACGGAATGTTAGGTGTGTCAATAACTTCATTATTAACATGTTCTTTATTAACAGGTGCAGAAATTTATGATTAATTGCCTTATCATATTATAAAGCTTTTTCTTATAATTAAA
>JAUVIG010000303.1 GCA_030592825.1 Chlorobiota bacterium
ACTTATCATAAAGAAGGTGCGAACGGTATACATTTAGACAGTATTCTTATTTACGGGCATTGTTTTTCTTTAGAACCCGGTCCTTTGGCTATTGAAGGAACCGTTATTGATAATATTGAAGATTTAACTGAAAATACAGTATTTCGTTTTAACGTCAACGGCAGTTCTAAACCAACCGATTTTATTCCCGTTACTGAACTCGGTAAAGGAATACCTTTTACTAATACTCTCAGTTTACATTATGAAACAGATTATTATATAAAATCGTTTGTAGTTACAGGGCGCTTCAAAAGCAATGGAGATCCTGAATATGAGGATATTGCATATAATCAATATGAATTGAAAATTACAACAAAAAAACCTGTTGATTTGTGGGTTGGCGGTACAATGCAGGATGCTCCTGTTTTTTTCCCGTATGGGAACATAAAAGGAGCAACTTCTTTTAGTTATGACGGATATATGTTTGTTGCTCTTGGTCATAATGAATCAGATCTGTTATCTTCAATTACTGTTTACAGATACGATCCGGTAAATAATGATTGGACTACACCATATGATGATTACACTATTGTTGCTGATAAAAATTTTACGAATTCAGTTGCTTTTGTAATTAATAATGTGCCGACAATAGAAGGTATTTATCGTGATTGTGTTTATATTGGTACAGGAAGAATGAAGAATACAGGTGAAGAATGTGACGATTTTTTAAGATTAGACTTGGAAAGCGGAGAATGGCAAAGTATATCTCCACCTACCTATGACGCTCAAGATTTTACCGGTCTTGCACGAGAAAATGCTGTTGCCTTTACAATAAACGGAATAGGATATGTAGGATTAGGCAATCTGGATGATGGTACTCCTTTAAAAGACCTTCATAAATTTGATCCTGCTGATAAAGGAAACGGGCATCGTTTTGGGGAATGGGAACAAATTGATGATTTTCCGGACGGAGACAGGACTAAAGCAGTAACATTTAAACTTAGTGATAATGTTTATGTATGTTGCGGAGAAAATAAATCCGGAAATAAACTAAAAACTGTTTATATGTGTCGTCAAACTACCGGTGATTGGTTGAGTTGGAGCCAACGAGAAGATTTTCCCGGAACGGCAAGAATTGATGCTGTTGCTTTTAATATCGGAGAGATGGGATATGTGGGAACAGGTTTGGATGATTCAGGACCTACAAAAGATTATTACAGATATGATCCGTTTTTAAATATATGGGAAGAGAAAGCAGATTTCGGCGGTCAAGCCAGATCTGAAGCAGTAGGTCAAGGAATAAAAATATCGGACAGTGATTACAGAGGTTATATAGGTGGCGGATGGGATGCAGAGCCGCATCCGAATTCAGTTTATTATAATGATTATTGGCATTACAGGCCTTAATAGTTTAAAGCTTAAAGTTCAAAGTTCAAAGTTTAAAGAGTTCCCTGCCTGACGGCAGACAGGAAAGTTCAAAGAGTTCAAAGTTTTTAAATTAAGGTTTATAATTATATTTCAGATTTTAAATATTACAGACATGAAAAAGTTGATAATTTTAGTTTTTATATTTATTTCAACTCTTACTTACTCCCAGTGGAACAGTGAGTTTGATTATTTCTCTTTAAAACTCGGAGCTGTACACAGCATGTTTGATAAGCAACCGGATTTGCTGGTTAATAAAATGTTGGAATACAATGGTGATCATTATCAATTGTTACCGGATTCGAGTTATTTCGGATATGTACCCGGATACTACGGTAGTATTTTATATAATCATGACCTTAAAAATGATAATATTGGTTTAAGCATAGGATTAGAATATAAGATGTATGGTATTTCCGCTAAATATGTAACGCCAAACGGTCAATATTGGCTTATTGAAAACCACAAAGTTTCACAAGTGTCTGTACCGTTATATATTAAATACGGAAAGAAGTTTTATGAACCACAAAAATATATTTATATCGGAGCAGCTTATAATTATAACTTACTGTTATCTAAAACTGAAAAAGTTAATTTTACAGAGAGCATGAAAAATATTGAGTTATCAAAAGATATGTTAAACAAAAGTAATATATCTGCTTTTGTAGGTTTTAACTATATGTTTTTTAATTTACAAGCCGATTATGTTTTCGGTAACTTTTTAAGCAGTACCTATCTGGAAAATTATCCTGACGGAAGTTCAGTCAAACCTTATGAAGGACAACCTCAAGGTATAATAATAATTAAAACAGGACTGACTTTCCCGTTGAACAGTTGGACTGCAAGGAAATGGTATGTAGTAGAAACATGGGTAAGAAGGATTTTGAAGTAAAACAACAGCTGTGATTCGTGTTGATCTTTTCATGGAATTTAATTTAAATATTTCTCTTTCCACTCATCAAAAAACTCAGGGATATTCAACTCTAATTGTCTGTTTTTATTCATAAATACCTGAATTGTTTCTGCTGTAAGTATCAGAATATTATCAGATTTTCGTATTAATTCATATTCAAAGCAAATTTTTGCAGCAGGATTATCAATTAGTGTTATTTTCAGAACAGCTTCATCTTCATAGAATAATTGATTTTTATAGTTGATATCCAATTTCACCATGGGAATCATATATCCGTAATTGTTATATACACCCATATAGCTTAAACCATATTCCTTACCGAATGCTTCACGTCCGTCTTCCAAATATTTTACATAATTTCCGTGCCATACAATGCCCATAGAGTCAACCTCACTAAAACGGATTTTGATTTTTGTTTCAAAAGATATGCGTTTTGCATTCGGATATTTTCTTTTTTTCATTTTAATTTGACGCAGATTTATTATGATTTTTATGATTTATATTAGACGCTGATTTATTATGATTTTTATGATGATAAAATTAATAAGTTTTATTTCATTCTTTACAAAACAACAATTTAACAATGCATCAATGAAACAATTTTTATTTTTTACATCTCATAATAGTGTGGCTCACACCAATATCTTCAAAAACTTCAACTACTCTCAATCCTGCTTCTTCAGTCAATCGTTTCATATTTTCAAAATGATACATTCGGCTGTTACCGTTGGCAATACATGTAAAATAAAGGGAAGTTGCATGCAGGCTGTAAGTTGATGCTTCAAAACGTTGTTTATCCCACAAGGTTTCCATTATGAACAATTCGGTATGTTCATCCATGGCATCATGTGCATTACTGATTAGATTCACAACTTCTTCTTCCGAAAAACAATCCAAAAATTGACTCATCCATATAACATCATATCCCTTTGGATAGGGTTTTGAAAAGTCTAACAGGTTTATAGGATGACCTTGAATTCTGTTTTCAAATCCTTTTTCTTTGATGTTTTTATTTGCGTCATTAAGTTGCCCGGGAAGATCAAGAATAGTAACTTGAACATCTTTGTTATATTCTGCACATTTAAGGGCAAATTTTCCGGTATTTCCGCCGACATCCATAATTTTTTTCGGATTATTTTGAAAAACAACAGGCATCACTTGCGGAAAAGAATCATCTGAATAATAATGATCAAAACCGAACCAGCTTTCACGAAACTTTTCAGGCATTTCAGCCAATGCTTCATATACGGTTGCCCAATTTCCGAATTCCTTGTGTAATCCTGTAGGTTTGCCTTTTTTAATTGCTTCTTGCAAATGATAAAAACCTTTGTAATTTACATCATGTGTAAAATCCATATTAACACGTGTAAGTTTATCTGCTATAATGAAATAGCCTGTTTTGGTCAAAAAGTATTTACCATCTTTAAGCATTATCATTTCCAAGCTTAAGCCAGCTTCCAAAAGAACTGTGGCTCCGTAGTTTGAAATTTTTGCTTCTTGAGCAATTTCTTCTGTTGTTTTTCCGTCTTTATTTTTTCTTAAAAAACTTAAGATTCCGAAATCTCTTAATGCTTTTGCAGCTTGAAACATAATAGGTGCAAATGCTATTTTTTGTGCATCGGTCTTTGCTTGTAAAGCAGATTTGTCATCATTTCCGTAGTTTTCGGCCATTTTTAAATTGATTATTGATTATTGAATATTTATTATGTCAGTCTTCTTTCCAAAAATTGTAATAATTAAACCATTGCAACGGATATTTATTAATCATCTTTTCGAGTTCTTTTATGTATAATTTTGATTTATTGTATATTTCTTCTTTCCGTTTTTTTATATTTCCGGGATATTCAATATAAATCGGTTTCACAGCATAAAAATGATAATGTTTTTTTCTTTCTCTGAAAGCAGCAGCAAATGAAATCGGTACACCGAATTTTGCTGCAAGATGAAAAGGTCCTGACGGAAATTTTGCTTTTTTTCCGAGAAAATCATGTTCAAAAGTATCAACTCCTTCTGTATATCGGTCACCATGCATAACTATTATGCCTTTATTATTTAATACTTCAGTAATTTTCAGCATATGTGAACCGTCTTCTTTTAAAGGAATAATTTCAATTTTATTTTCTTCTTCAACAGAAGACAAATAATCTTTGATTTTCCGATGTTCCTCATCAAACATTACAACATATATTTTTCCGCCGTACCTGTCAAGTAATTGTCCGGCTACTTCCCAACTTCCGATATGTGCATTAACAAGAATTCCGCCGGTCTTATTATTGATCATGTTTTTAATATGTTCGGAATTTGAATGTTCTGTTGTAAATTTTTTTTTCAGACCTGAAAGTATGGCAATTTTATCAATAAGTATCATACCGAACACATAATTATTTAGATATATATATACTATTGATTTAATAAAATTATATTTTAATCTTTTACGAAAAAAATAATATTGTGCTTTTGAAGCTTTTTTTGAAAATAATGCAAACCAAAATGAAATAAAAAGTAACAAAAAATAAGCACTGTTTAATCCCAAGTTTTTAAGTAAAAAAATAAAAATTTTGTATCCTAACAATCCGCCTTTTGTTTTTCCGTCCCAGTTTTCAGGCATATTTCAGTTTTAAAATTTGATACCAAATTTTTGTTTTATTATTTATCCGTTATCTTTTTTTCCACAAAATCATAGAAATTACCGAGAGTTATGACATCTTTAAATTCTTCACCTTTAATTTTTACACCGAATTCTTGCTCGACAATAACAACAATATCAACCATATCAAGGCT